>NZ_LWFZ01000336.1:0-477 GCF_001635225.1 Oleiphilus sp. HI0086 | reverse complement strand
TAGAGAAGGCTAAAGGTTTGTTGATGAAACAGAAGGGCCTGAGTGAAGATGAGGCATATACCTCTCTTAGAAAGTTGGCGATGGATAAGGGGCAGCCGATTGTGAAAGTGGCTGAAAGCATTATTGATGTGTTTTCCTTATTGGGTGATGTCGAGTAGCCCTAAAGCAAGTCGTTAGTAAGTGCTTGGTGCACTGAAATGGGTCGTATTTCTGCGTGATATTGTCAAGTAGTTGATATATAAGGGATAAAAAGTTGGCACGGCTTGTGCTTTAACTAGTATATCTACGAACGCAAGGCGTTCATGAAACAAAACATAATGTCTTTCTATCAACGGCGATCAGAAAGACATCAAACAAGATCGCAATGGCGCGGTCAGGTTTGAACGAGCAAAGGTGCTCATCAGTTAGTGGTCTCATTAGAGGCGACTAATCGGTGGGCGCCTTTTTTTTTGGATTTTTTGAAAGTTTATTATTGAT
>NZ_LWFZ01000335.1:0-828 GCF_001635225.1 Oleiphilus sp. HI0086 | reverse complement strand
GATTGAGGCATTACCACTGTTTTCGTATTGATTTGCATTGCTCAATGCGAAGGTCATTGGGTGACCGTCAACAAACCATGGAAGTACCAATAGGTTTTGGAAAGACCAGATATTAATGGATTGCGGCATATTATTGTGAGGTGTGTTCTCACTCATAATGATGGGGTAGTAATAATCGTAGTAACCAGACGGGTGCTTCGAGACATACTTCACACGTCCATCTACAGCTAGATCAGACACACATGAATCAATGGACTCTTCCCTGTTAGAGCCACATGCACTATGCAGAGGTACAACACTGTCATCGCCGCCTGTAATCAGCGGGTGCGTAACGAGACCAAAAAGCTCATCACCCGTACCTGCAATACGCAAGTTAGGGATCGAATTAGACGTACCAGACGCGGCTAAGCCTCGAGCAATTTCAGGCTGCAATTCATACGTCATACCAATTCGCGTGCTGGGCAATGTAATATCTGCACCAATCCAATCGGAAATAGCATTAGCAATAGTAGAGCCGTAGTTGATACCATTAAACAGGTCAACACCTATGTTCGCCAGGTCAGTACCACCACCGGCACCCGCCATGGCGATGACCGCGTCAATGTTTAAGTTATTGGCATAATCACCCAACAGTGAAGCATTTTGAGGATCCATAACATAACGCATTACGATATCGCCCGTTGAGTGCAATACCAACACACAACCATCAACACAAAAGTTAGGTGTGTCTGCGAAGATTTCTTGCAACTGATTGGCAACAAGCTCACCATTATTACCTGGTCCAGTTAGGTGTTTACCTGAATCATAGTAAAGAATTCTAGCATGTGG
>NZ_LWFZ01000334.1:0-330 GCF_001635225.1 Oleiphilus sp. HI0086 | reverse complement strand
CGGCCCAATACCGGCGACTAATATTCGCGTAAATGGAACCGGTATTACCTGGGGAGCAAGCTACCCTAGCGGCAATAACCTAGACTGTTCCGGGGAAGCCATCGACCAACAGGATTGTTCCTTAGGTCGGGAGCTAACACATAACGATGATAGCGATGGTCGTGCAGGCTTCAGCTTTTTAAAGTTCGATGAGGATGGCGTTGAAACGGATAGTTCAGATGCTGAATGGAGCTGCGTTCAAGACTCTGTCACAGGCTTAATGTGGGAAGTAAAAAGTGAAGGCAACGAAACACCAGGAGACGAAGGTTTAAATGACGCCGATGATCGTTA
>NZ_LWFZ01000333.1:0-449 GCF_001635225.1 Oleiphilus sp. HI0086 | reverse complement strand
CGGCAATAATTCGCTTGGAAATTAGCTTCTCCAATTTAGGAAAAGCACTTTTTTGCAATAATGAATGGTCTTTTCTGATTTTAGCAATCAAACCCTGTTTTGCAGATAAAGGCAAAACATCTTCTGCATCCATATTCAGCTGCTTGGCTGTTAGGTGCCGAATTTGCTCAATCGAAGCACTAATATGCGGTTCACCCTGCAGGTCATCCCAGAGCACATCTATTTTATTCAGCACAGCAAAACGACCTGCACGGTGTTCAGACTCATGCACATCGATATACTGCTTCCAGATTGCCATGTCACTGGCTGTAACGCCCGTGTCAGCACTCAGCATAAAGATAACAGCCTGGGCATTAGGAATCATGCTAATGGTGAGTTCGGGCTCTGAGCCTAAGGCGTTTAAACCTGGCGTATCCAGGATACATAAACCTTTGCGTAAGATCGGGCTA
>NZ_LWFZ01000332.1:0-430 GCF_001635225.1 Oleiphilus sp. HI0086 | reverse complement strand
TTTGAGGCGTGTCTTCTTTGTTCTCGACATAAGCCTCCAACGCTATTTGAGCTTGGGACAATGTTTGTTTAATTTCGCCTTTAACCCAGTCTAAGGCTATGTAGTCATGGTTATTACCCATAACTTCTCCAATCTATAAATGCGTTGTTTTTGTGTGTTAATTTCGACGAATAAACGCCAAAGTCTGATTGTTTTGAACTCGCTCAACATGTGGATTTTGCCAATCGACAGCTTCGCCTTGTCCAATTACGAGCAGCCCTTTAGGGGCCAGCCTTTCTACCAGACTATTCAGAATGTTGTGTTTTAATTCCTTGCGGAAGTAAATCAGAACATTCTGGCAATATATCGTATCCATGTTTCTCAGAGGGCTTTTATCAACATCAATCATATTCGCCATCGAGAAACAGACTTTTTGTTTGAGCTCACTACC
>NZ_LWFZ01000331.1:0-5257 GCF_001635225.1 Oleiphilus sp. HI0086 | reverse complement strand
ATCAGGCATCGAATCGACAGAGTTTTCTTTCAACTCAAAGTCGAGTAAACCTTCATAGATAAATCCGGTATCACCTTCTGCACAAGAGACGGTCACTTCTTGCCCATCGCGCAATACATCACTGGCATCACCACAACCAACAACAGCTGGAATCCCAAGCTCACGCGCAATAATCGCAGCATGGCAAGTACGGCCACCACGGTCTGTCACAATGGCTGAAGCACGCTTCATTACCGGCTCCCAATCCGGATCGGTCATGTCTGTAACGAGTACATCACCGTCCTGAACCTGATCCATGTCAGCAATATCATCAACGACTTTCACTGCGCCACTACCGATCTTGTGACCGATACTGCGCCCTTCTACGACAACGGTTCCGGTCTCTTTCATTAAGTAGCGTTCTAGAATAGCAGTGCTAGAACGACTCTTAACCGTTTCAGGGCGCGCCTGAACAATATACAACTCACCGTCATCACCATCTTTTGCCCACTCGATATCCATCGGGCGATCATAGTGTTTCTCGATAATCAGCGCTTGCTTGGTCAGCTCATTGAGCTCTTCATCACTCAGTGAGAACTGTTTGCGCTGTGCCATATCTACCTTGACGGTTTCAACCAGTGAGTCACTATCGTCCTGGCTATAGACCATCTTGATCGCCTTGCTACCCAAGTTACGCTTGAGAATTGCTGGGCGACCAGCTTCATAAGTGGGCTTATGTACATAAAATTCGTCTGGGTTCACTGCACCCTGCACGACCGTTTCACCCAAGCCATATGAGGAAGTGATAAACACCACATCTCTAAAGCCGGATTCGGTATCGAGGGTAAACATAACACCGGAGCTCGCCGTCTCACTGCGCACCATCTTTTGAATACCAGCAGACAATGCGACTTCACTATGCTCAAACTCATGGTGAACACGATAAGAGATCGCTCTATCGTTATAAAGCGAAGCAAAAACTTCTTTAACCAGAGCTTTAACTTGTTCGATTCCGGTAACATTCAAGAAGGTTTCTTGCTGACCAGCAAAAGAAGCCTCAGGCAAATCTTCGGCAGTGGCGGAAGAACGAACTGCAACGGCCAAGTTTTGATTTCCGTCTTGTAGCTTTTTGAAAGCATCTTCAAGCGCCCTATTGAGAGCCTCTTGAAACGGAGCCTCCATCACCCAGCCACGAATTTTGGCACCACTTTCTGCCAAGGCTGTAACGTCTTTTACATCGAGTGAAGCAAGCTCTGCATTGATACGCTCACTTAAGCCGTTCTCTGATAGAAAGTCCCAATATGCCTGAGCCGTTGTAGCAAAACCGCCCGGCACCCTTACCCCTACAGAAGATAGATGACTAATCATCTCGCCGAGTGAAGCATTCTTTCCCCCCACTCGATCAACATCGTTCATACCCAGTTCATCAAACCAAATAATGTAGTCCTGCAAGGCTTATTCTCCTGTACATTAGCGAAATACTGATAATTATGCGCTTTACTTAACGCGAGCAGGTGTGAATTGTAACACTTTATGCTAACTTATTTGAATCAATCCTCGGCTTCAAAATAAGGTTTTTTATGGGTAATCAGCGCACTGCTTTTTTCATTTCAGACGGCACAGGTATCACCTCAGAAGCGTTAGGCGTCAGTTTATTAACACGATTTGAAGAGCATGAATTCGAGAAAGTCACGCTTCCTTACGTTGATAGCATTGAAAAAGCCCTCGAAACGGTCGAGAAAATTAATGCTGCGGCGGAGTTAAATGGCGCGAAAGCTATTATTTTCGACACCATCGTTGATGATGGCATCAGAAAGATCATCAAAAAGAGTAATAGCTTGATGATTGATATTTTCGCCGCTTTTCTAGGGCCGCTGGAACAAGAGCTCGGCGTTCGCTCTTCTTATCAGGTAGGTAGAACACGCATTACTAAAAATACCCGCTATGACCAAAGAATAGAGGCTATTAACTACGCACTCGACAATGACGACGGTGCTCGCACCAAACTCTATGACCAAGCGGATGTGATATTGACCGGCGTATCGCGCAGTGGCAAAACCCCTACTTGTCTCTATCTTGCAATGCAGTACGGCATTAAGGCGGCCAACTATCCAATTACCGAAGAAGATATCGAAGACCAAAAGCTGCCCGCCTCTTTACGCCCCCATAGAAACAAGATTTTTGGCCTGACTATTGAGCCTGACAGGCTTGCCGCCATTCGCCATGAACGACGCGCTAACTCGCGTTACTCTTCAGCAAAGCAATGTAATTATGAAGTTGAAGAGGTTGAGCTAATGTATCGCAGAGAAAGGATTCCCTTTTTGAATACGACACATTACTCGGTTGAAGAAATTGCTACCCGCATCATGGTGCAATCGGGTATTGAGCGACGCTGCTAGCCATAACGCTAGCAGTACCTGTTTAGCACTTTTCTGCTTTTAGCGTTTAGAGTTCTTTAATCTCTAAACCCAGTCCTTCAAGCGCATCTCGCTGACTTTGCTGGCTAATCACCGCAACACTCGCTAAGCCTGGCTGCAGGTAAGTCTTGGCAACACGCTGCAGATCATCAATTGTGACCGACAAAACTTTCGCCCTAAATGCTTCGCGATGCTCCTGGGTTCGACCAAACAACAAGTTATGGTAATCACCCTTTGCTTCACCAGCCGGCGATCTTGGTTTATCGATTTGCGATACAACTCCCAAGATAGCCTGCTCTAACTCTTCTCCATCATGCTCCTCGATATGCAGCCAATCTAATGAAGCGTCGAAGTCATCAAGTGTTTCACTTAGACGAGGATCACGATAAGAGAAAAATCTGAAGGATGCCGAACCTGAGTCCTGCCCTGCACCACCGCCATAGGCACCACCTTGCTCTCTGATCGTCCTATGTAAATAGCCATTTCTTAAAAAGCCTCCCAATACAGACAAGGCTGGTGCATCATCATGACCGACAGCGACAGTAGGATAAGCCTTGGCACAGAAGTTGACTTGCGTGGACGTTAGCCAAGCTTCTTTTACGGTTTCACGTCTCTCTGTTAAAGAAAAATGACTATTCGCAGCAGGTTCAAAGTCTTTATAGGACTGATGAATAAAGCCTGCAATTTCATCAGAGACTTCCGACTCCGAGACCAGTAAGAACTGACGAGGCTGTGCTAAAACTGCCTTATGAATTCTTTCCAAACCTTCAGCCAAGCTGGATAAGGCTTTACTATCGATATCGCCACTTTCAGTTGATAGCGATTCATCTAAAGCCTTCAAGGCTTTAATGCCTTGCATTCCCCCTAGCTGATAAGCGAGGTAAGAGCCAGGGCTCATTCTGCTAGAGGCAACCCCCATCGCCAATGCATGACCGCTACTGGTTACACCTTGCTCACGACGCGCTCGCATCTGAGCCACCAGTTCGCGAAGACGTTCATGCTCATCGAAACGAACGTTGTCGAGCGTTTCCTTAAGCATCTCTGTCAAAGCAACGTAGTTTCGACTAAGCGCCTTCCCTGAAAATACCAATACTCCTTTGATATCTTGAACGTCGTCAATTTCGCCCTTAACGGAGCTGTACGCTCCCAGGCCACCAGTTAAAGCAGACTGCTTATTCTGCATTTCCAGGTAACTGCTCTCACCCGCACCTAGAGCGGTAACCACGGCAGTATAAATCGGCAAGAGTGCTTGCAAGTCTTCGCTAAGCTCAGGCATATCAATAATAATCTGCTGATAGACCAAGCCATTTGTGCCTTGGTGGTAACAAGTAATATTATCCGAAACTTTGGCTGGTTCGCCTTTGGGGAAGTGTAAATGCAGGGGCACGTCTGGAATGCCGACCTTAGGCAAGATCGATTCATCATCTTTCATGATCTGACGCTGCTTCAAGGCTTCCGCCTGATCTATGACCTTTTGCTTCTCTTCCTCGTTCAGATTCTGCTTAATTTCAGCTAGTTGCTTCGTTAGCAGAGCTGTTCTGACCTCATCGTAAGAAGTATCCGGACGAAGAGATAAAGTGACTCGGTGTGAGTTATCCAATAAGTGCTTTTTCACCAAAGATTTGAAATATTCAGGGTCTTTAACGCGCTCTCTTAACTTTTCAATCACCGGCTCAAGGTCTAGCAATGCGACCGGGTCGCCACCGTGCAACATCGAAGGCAATGCGCCGAGTATCAACTGCAAACCGTAAGGGTAACTGTCTCCCGCAATTTCTCGCTGACTTAACTCAAGCTGATGCAATACCGCATCCAAACGTTCTTTAGCAACACCTTCTTGGGCAACTTTCTCTAACACAGCGAAGATTTCTGCTTCTAGCTCTTCCTCTTTACCCGGTTCACTTCCCTCTAAACCACACGCAAAAGCCATTTCTCGGTTAGAGTCTTCCAAACCACACAAGGGTGATGGCGCATGCCCTAGCTTTGAAGCCTCTAATGCTCGCTGCAATGGTGCAGCACTGTTCTCAAACAACACATCAGCCAATAGATGTGCTTCGAGGTTTTGCTCCAAATCAAAGCTGTAACCTAACAACCATGAGACAACAATGTGCGTCTTATGTTCGGTCGGCTCATCTTTTTCAACGGGGTAATTTTCCTGAATCCGAATCGGTGCACAATAGCGTTGCTCATCGTTGATTCTGATTCGGTGATCTTCTTTAGAGAATCTGGATAAAGCGTAACCCTGAAAGTGACAATGGTGCTCATAAGCTGGAATATCGCCAAAGGTCAGAAACACAGCATTACTTGGATGATAGTGCTTTTTGTAAAAGCCTTTTAAGTCATCATAACTTAAACCGGTGATATGCTCAGGATCTCCACCACTATTAAAGTGATAGGTAGTAGTCGGATACAAATGGCGCGTTAATGTCTGCCATAGTTGACTAACCGGTGAGCTCATCGCTCCCTTCATTTCATTATAAACAACACCCTTGTAACTCAGATCGCTATTGGCATCATCTGCTTTTTCAAACTCAAGTCGATGCCCCTCTTGTAGAAAATCCATCTCGTCGAGTCGAGAGAAGAAAACTGCATCGAGATACACTTCGAGAAGATTATTAAAATCTTTCTTGTTTTTACTTGCAAAAGGGTAAGCCGTCCAGTCACTACTGGTAAAGGCATTCATAAAAGTATTTAAGGATCGGCGGATCATCATAAAGAAGGGGTCACGAACCGGATATTTCTCGCTACCACACAGTGCCGTATGCTCAAGAATATGTGCGACGCCAGAGTTGTCAGTCGGAACTGTTTTTAGACCTACCAAAAATACGTTTTCGGTATTAGTGGTCGCAAAATGCAGGTGCCTG
>NZ_LWFZ01000330.1:0-35182 GCF_001635225.1 Oleiphilus sp. HI0086 | reverse complement strand
CATGTATTTCCCTCAAAGACCAGTGATCTCACTCATCTCCTCCTTGCTTGGCTTATAACCTTCATTGTCAGTATGTGTTTTTACCGAGTCAGCGATTTGCTTCATCAAGTTAGTATTCTGCAAAACATATAAGGTTTCTTGCTCTCTTTCCCAGTCGTCAGCACTCATCACAACAAAATCGTCACCGGCTCGCCTAGTTACCTTTAAGGGCTCATGGTTCCCAACTATCTGTTCTACAAAGCCTTTCAAGTTGTCTCTAAATTTATTAACACTTACACTATCCATAATAATCACCAATTAAATGTACGGAATTACCGTACAATATAAATTAAAAGCCTTAACAAGGCAATCAAAGAACGCCCACAAAGGGCCGTGGGCTGGACTCGTTTCACTCGCCTCTGCATAAGGCGTTAGTTTTTTTTGATTTCGAGTGATACTATAGTGATACATTTTAATATAAGGTGTCACTATGAGAACTGAAGTCGTTACTACATTAAAGAGACAAGCAACGAAACTGCTTGCAGATCTGCATGAGTCAAAAGAACCTATTCTTATAACTGAACATGGCCAGCCATCAGCCTATTTGGTTGATGTGGCTGATTATGAGTTGATGGTAGATCGGATGAAAATCCTGGAAGGTATCGCGAAAGGCGAACAGGCAATCCGTGAAGGTCGAACAATGGACATGTCGCAAGCTAAAGAGAAGATGAGTAAATGGCTCAAATAATCTGGACTGAGCCAGCATTAATTAATCTGAACGATATTGCAGATTATATTGAAGTTAGTAATCCGTACGCTGCGAGGCAGCTAGTAGAAAACGTTTTCAGCAAGGTGCAGAGGCTCGAACAATTCCCTGACTCAGGCAGAGTACCTGAAGAAATTTCGACTCTAAATTATAGAGAAGTTGTAGTAAATCCTTGTCGTGTTTTCTACAAAGTAGATAGCGACTCAGTCTATATCCTTCACGTATTGAGGCAAGAAAGAGATTTACGAAAGTTTTTACTATCTTCCAAAAATAGAAGCTAACCAAGCGTTCAACCGGTCTCGCCTTCGGGTTCGAGCCGCACCTAAAGGCGTTACATGTAAAAAATACAGGGTGTATTGTGCAAGTAGATAGAATTGATCACTTAGTTTTAACCGTCAAAGATATTGAGGAGAGTGTAAGTTTCTACCAATCAGTATTGGGCATGGAAAAAGTTATATTCGGTGAGTCCCGAGTTGCGTTGTCATTTGGCAATCAGAAAATAAACCTCCATCAACTGGGCAGTGAATTCGAACCTAAAGCGAATAATGTTAAATCAGGTAGTGCTGATTTATGTTTTATTATTACCACCCCGATAGGTAGTGCTATCGAGCATTTAAACAATTGTGACGTTACAGTGATCGAGGGGCCAGTAAGCCGTACAGGTGCAAAAGGTAAAGTTGAGTCAGTATATTTTAGAGATCCTGACGGCAACCTTATCGAGGTATCAAACTATCAAAACGTGTAACAAGGCCATCTTGCATCGCCCAGCCAAAAAACGGCTGGGCCGGACCTCACTTCGTTCGGCCACAAATGTAGGCGTTAGGAATATGAAACAATGAAATCGGTATCTACGGGTTTAAAAAAGATTCTTGTTTTTACAGGAAGCACTGTAGCCTTATCAATTGGATATTATATATACGCCCTTAGCCTTTACCCGCCAGTTGAAGAGCGTGAAACATTTTTAGCTGAAATAGGTGAAGGGTTAGGAGAGATTGGTTTATGGCTACTCGTATTCATTTACGCCAGAACTCTAATCAAATTGTTTTTTGGAAAAGGGGCTATCGCTAAAAGGCTCTTACCAGAATACAGTATAGAGCTTGACCCGCCGCTTATAGATAGTTTGATCAATCTATTAAATAGAACGCATGTATATTTCGGTATCGGTGCGGTGGCTATAATACTTCTGCACATCGCTTTAATGGGTTTACCAATGCATATTCTTTTTTCCCTGCGGTACTCGCACTAGTAATCTGGCAAGGGCTATTCGGTATTTTTATCAGCTGGCGATACTCTCCAAGAGAGTTGAAAAAATTGTCCTATCTTGTACATGCACAACTATTCACAGGTGTTATGATAGGTGTGTTCTCTTATTTTGGGCATCTGTTAATTGACGATTAAAATGCCTAACCAGTGCATTTACTCTAGAGTCCTGCAAATGCCGCTCATCTAAGTAAATCAATCCAGCAATATCGTGCAGGCAAAACAGAGGAGCATGGATTGCTCGATGATTGAAATATTAGCGTCGACTACGGAGGCGTAGTCAGATTATGTTTACTGGCAAGGCCAAGACAAGAAAACACTTAAACGTATCAACAAGCTCATACCCGATACTCAACGTCATCATTTTGATGGGTATACGTAAACCTGAGCCTCTTAAAGAAAGCCTAGCTGATTTCTGGTCTCGCCGCATAGATGACAGTAATCGGTTGGTATATGTTGTTGACGATAATAAACGTATAATTATATCTTACCGTTACCACTATGAAAAATAATTTAACGAAGCATTCAGCAGGACTAGCCTCCCGCTCGCCCGGTTAACGGGGCGTTAGGCAAAAAATAGACTTCAACATCGAGGTATAATTGAATGGAATCAACACTAAAATACATCTTGTATGCACTAGCTTTAGTCGTCGCAATAACTGGGTTAAATGTCTTATTTGGTGGTGCTTCCGCAATTCCGGGTTCAACCGGAGGTGCAGAAGCAACAGTGGATAACGAATTAAGATTTTTCTCTGTTTTCTGGTTAGCTTATGGGGCCTTTTGCTTTTGGGTCGCTCAAAATATTCAGGCTCAATATAAGTTCATTCCATCTATTGCTTTGGTATTTTTTATTGGTGGGCTTGGCCGTTTAATTTCAATATTGTCCGTAGGACCTCCAGCTAGTGTTCTAATTCCGGCGATGATTTTAGAGTTTGTTATCCCAATAGCTATCTATGGTATTTACTGGAAAAAATATATTAAAAACATAACCAAGCAATCTTGTGGAACTCCGTGAGCTTTAATAAGGAAATTCATGCCAAAATTCGAAATGGAAATATCGTTGCCAGTTTGCCCCGAAAATTTATCGGCAGACCTATTGGTCATGTCGGGGGTTAATTACGAGTTATCTCCCATATTAAAAATGTCGGCCCCTCAACAATGGGCGGCAAAACCAATATCTGAGTGGCCAGTAAATGACGATATATTTTCGAGCATAATCTTATTATTTGGGTTCATCCCGGTTGATTTACACCGATTTAAATTTAGATCGGTCAATAGCATGGGTTTTATCGAATCATCAAAAACTATGCTCAATAATGTGTGGTCACATGAGCGAACTATTTCAGCTGATGGTTCAGGGGCAAAAATAAGAGATGTCGTTTATTTCAAAAGTAAATTAGGCTTTTTAGGTTATTTATTTAAACCAGTATTTCAATCAATATTTGCTCATCGTCATAAACGGTTAAAATCAAAGTATGCAAAAAGCAGCTAACAAGGCCTCATAGGGGCATCGTTAAGTTTCCTAAGAGGGGGTTTTCAACTAAGCTAGTAACTCGCATTTTTCTACACTGATGATCAAGGGGCAGATATGAAGTTGTCAGTAAATCAGTTCTTATTGTTCATAATTGCTTTACTTTGTGTACAGTTGGCGTGGGCAAATGAAGCAATAGACATTGTCACAGATCCATGGCCTCCATTTGCCTATGAAGAAGATAATAAAGTGGTGGGAACCGACGTAGAAGTTGCGTTATCAGTATTTCAGAAGCTTGGCGTAACAGCTAATATTCGATTATTGCCATGAAAACGCTGCTTGGGTTTAGTTAAAAACAAAAAAGCTGACGCAATACTAGCCGCTTCTATAACTGAAGAAAGAAAGGAATTCCTACACTTTCCTAGTGAGCCAGTGTCTAAAGGCGTTACTGTATTTTTTAAGAAAGCAACAAACTCTATTTCTTCTATTGACTTAAATAACCCTAAAAACCTGCGTGTGGGGGCAATTCTTGGCTATAAATATTGTGATGAGTTACACAATTCTCACCTATTAGAGAATGCATCGCGAGTACCAACTTTGGAACAAAGCTTGAATATGCTGTTACTGGGTCGCATCGATTTAGCAATAGGTGTCGAGCTAGTTGGCTTTCATAAAGCTCGGGAGATGGGTATTTTGGATCAATTAACTATCGTTGGGAGTAAGCGTTATTGCCCTGGCGGAAATTATTTAGCTTTTGCGAAGAAGCCAGGGCTTGAAGAGCTGTCATTGAGATTCAGTGAGGAGCTGACGAAGTTCAAGACAACTGATGAATATAAACAAATTCTAGCCAAATATGGAAAACTTCAGTAAGAGTTTAACCAAGCGCCCTACCGAACTCGCCTTCGGTTAACGCAGCGTTAGACAATCTTTATAGGGAAATATATCAATTGATCAAAAACACCATCTTTATTTTATCTCTAACACTGCTGTTCGGCTGTGCAACCACAAGTCAAGAAAGGCTCGCTCGGGCAAAAACTTATGAGGAAAGATCTGAGCGCGCTAATCAACAAGCTTCTAAAATTGGAAGTCTCCCTGGTACTCCAGATAATATTGAGTCGATGGAAAGAGCTTATGAAGAATCAGCTTATTACAGAGAAAAAGCACATGATACGAAGTACAAAAATACATGGGCTGAATTGATTGTTGGGGTCATTGCCCTTCTCATTGGAATCGCAACAAAATAAACATAACCAGACCAAGCAACAGGTTCTTTATGAAACTAAAAACAATTACTTTACTCTTAGCAAGCCACTTATCTATAGGCGCATTGGGTATCGGTTTGGGGATATATATCCTGCCAATTCTAACGGCACCGACTGCGCCTTCAGAGTCAATGATCTCAGAGATTTCTTCGCAAGCGCGATATACCGGGAAGTTTAAAAGAGACCTAGAGGATAGCGACACCTTTCACTGGGGCGAAGGCATCGTTTCGCTTAACACTGAGTACATTTCTTTAGCTGGCCAACTGGCTCCCGGGCCAGACTATAAGCTTTATCTTTCTAAAGAGTTCGTAGAAACCGAGCTTGATTTTCAGCGCTTGAAGTCGTCAATGCTTCAAGTTGGTGACGTGACAACCTTCGAAAACTTTGTCGTCAAAGTGCCTCAGGGCACCAATATAGCTGACTTTAGCTCAGTCATTGTTTGGTGTGAGGCCTTTGGTGAGTTTATTACGGCAGCCAAATATCAGTAAATGAGTTCAGCGAACAGACTCTGCAATTAAAATATTTGATTCGCCCAAACGGTTAAACCCGATGCGACACTGCCGAAGTGGTCGCCATCAAGCACCTCGATGTCACCAAATTTATTGTGAATTGCTTTACGAATAACAGGGGACTGACCCGATCCCCCCGTTATAAAAATTAGATCGGGTTGTGTTTGCGCTTGTGTAATCGCTTCTTCCATCAAGCTCAGCATTTTCATCAAGGGTCGGTCAATTGCTTCAGCAAACTGCTCTAGCTTTACGTCTTGACTCAGCCCATCTTCGATAAACTCAAGTGAGCTTGAAACCCTATCGGCTGAGGACAAGGCGATTTTGCATTGCTCTGCGCTGCGAACAAGCTGATGTTGCTGCTGATTATTTCGCATTGAGATAAAGCGTTTGATCAAGTCTGGCTCAACACAATCGCGTAGTAGCTGTTCAATATCCAAGCCTGTATTAAGTTCATTAAACCGTGTCTGAGCCGATACATCGTTAGTGCTCACTGCGTCCCAGAAAAGCTGGGTGGGAACAGGAAGACCGCTTTTGGTTTTTGACAACATGCCCAGAAGTGGCATGAGGTGCTTTCCTGCCAGCTGAATATCAAGATCGTTCCCCCCTACTCGCTCACCGCTATGCCCTAGAAAATCTTTTGATCGATCGCTCTTATCTCGGTAAGAAGGCCCCATTCTAACCATGGCACAGTCGCTCGTTCCACCACCGATATCGACAACTAAAACCGTTTTATCTGCATCGAGTGAACGTTCAAAACTCAGGCCTGCGGCAATAGGCTCAAATAAAAACTCAACATCTTTAAAACCAGCACGTTTTGCTGAGGTTTGCAGAATTTCCAAGGCCTGACGGTTACTCTGCTCGGCGTCCAAACCTTGAAAGTTTACAGGGCGACCAATTACAGTATGCGATATCGTATCGCCAAGTGTCTGTTCCGCACGCGCTTTAATAGATTGCATCATTGCCGTAACGATATCTTCAAATAGAAAAACCGCTTCTGGACGAAGTCCGCTGGCACCCAGAAAAGACTTCGGGGACTTTACAAAGTAGCCTTCTCCCGGCCATTGTAAATACTCTTCAAAGGCTTCATGGCCGACATAGACTATTCTTTCGTCTGAACCAAAACCTTGCTCCCGACGAACATGTTGAGCACGAGCTAAGTGGTTACTGCGCAGGTCGATATAGTCTGACTTAAGCTCATCAGTGGCAATAGACAAGCCGACACTTTCACTAATCAGTTCCCGGTCTAAAGCATACAAAGTCGACGGCATAAAGCGCTTGCCTTGCTCTAGCTCGAGCAAACGGACGCTATTCAAATTACTATCGTGAATACCTATTGCACAGTTTGAGGTTCCAAAGTCAAAACCCGAAATCATTCCACTACCACCTTTAATACCACTAGAAGAAGGACAAATAAAAAGGGCGCGAAAATTAACATAAGCTTCACGGCTTAGCCAGTTAAATATGGCAGGCTGTCTTTTACCTAATTGCTGAATGTATCGACTCCCTAGAAGTTATAGGTAGGGCATTGAAGTCCTACCCAAGACTTTATAAGCTACTCTCATAAAGTCGCTCTATCTAGGCACAGTAAGACTGCCTAACCGGGTATTAGTTTATGCAACAATTTTCAAGCAGTGCCGACGAGAAGATAGCCCTCGAACATGAAGCTGCCAAGCTTTTTATGCGTCACTATGAAAGGCTACACGGTCAAGAAATTCGGCATATTTGGCACAACAAACCAAATAAGCCAGATGTATCCTGCGAGTTGGAAGGCCTTCGACTCGATTTGGAAATTGCGCACCTATACGGCTCTGAAGCCGAAGCAATGGCGATATTGAAACGTGACCTGACGGATAAAACACGTGAAGCACTGCGCGAGCAGGCTAACTGTTCCAACGTGCATGAGCGTCTGCTTAGCGCTCTGAATAGAATACTGATGAATAAAGCCCAAAAGCACTATAAGTCCCAACGCGTATGGCTGATCATTCGAAATGCACACCCCGCATGGACATCAGAAGAAATCATCGCCTTAAGAGACAAAATCCATGTTCCTGAAGGGCACCCTTTCGAGCAGATTTGGATTGTTGCAGACTATCAAGCGCAGAGCGGGATTGTTCAGCTATTCCCTTCTATACATAAAAATTATTGCTAACGCCTTTATTTCGAGTCGTTACAGCTAAATATTGGAAGTCGAGTGTTTCAAACACCTAGACATATTTGTGTAAGGTTCTTTCTAAATCTTCTCTTATAATTGGTTTACTCACATAATCTGTCATGCCGGCCGCCAGGCACTTCTCCCTGTCACCTTTCATTGCGTTGGCCGTTAACGCCAGAATTGGGACATTTTTATACGCCTCGCCGCCTAAGCCTTCGCGGATGTTCTTACTTGCTTCATAGCCATCCATTTCAGGCATCTGGCAATCCATTAACACCAGGTCATATATTTTATCGCTACTGTTTAAAGTAGCCAAAGCTTCTACACCATTGCCAGCCACGTCGATGTGATACCCCATATGGGACAGCAATTCTTTGGCAACCAGCTGGTTAATTTCATTATCTTCAACTAATAATATCTGCACCGCATGAGGTTTAATGCCCGAACCCTCTGACTCACCTTTCAGGGAAACTTCCGGTGCCTCAGCAACACCCAGATTAAGTCCAAATCGAAATGTGCTGCCTTTGCCAGGTGTACTTTCTACCCATACACCTCCCTTCATCAACTCACTCAACTGTTTAACAATCGCAAGCCAGAGACCCGTGCCACCGTACTTTCTGGTTGTGCTTGAGTCTGCTTGGGTAAAAGGGTTAAAGAGCTGTTCAAGCTTCTCGGCTTCAACACCAATACCCGAGTCAACAATGGCACAACGCAATATCTTTCTGTCCTTCTGCTGCACCAAACTAGCCTTAATTGTAATACTACCTTCTGAGGTAAACTTAATCGCATTACCAACTAAGTTGTTAAGAATCTGACGGATTCTTCCTGCATCTGCTTTAACCCACGCTTGCTCGAAGCCTTCCAAGTGCAATTCGAGTTTTAAGTCCTTGGCTTCTATATCGAAGCGCACCGAATCGACAAAAGATTCGAATAATTCCCTTAAATCTATCGCACCTTCATCAAGTACAAGGTGCCCTGCATCAACCTTGGAAAAATCGAGAATGTCGTCGAGTAAAGAAAGCAAAGAGCTTGCACTCTTCTTAGCAATTGCCACCTTTTGCGATGAAGAGTCATCTAGGCTTTCTGTATCCAATACGCTCAGCATCCCTAGCACACCATTCATAGGCGTACGAATTTCATGGCTCATATTGGCTAGAAAGACACTTTTTGAATGCGCTGCCTGTTCTGCTTTTTCCTTCGCTTCTTTTAACTCCAGCTCGGCTTTTACCTTTTTATCAACATCTTGAAATGAGCCAAATAAGCGTACACACTTGCCGTCTTTAAATTCTGACTGGCCAAGTGCAGAAACCCAGATTTCATTGCCTTTAGCTGTCACCAGCTGCAGCTCTTCTTGCCAAGCAATGCCTTCTTCAATACCTTTGTTCACCGCGGCGGTAATTAGCTCTCTACTTCTACCTTCTTTATAAAAATTGATCGCTGTAGAGACATCAGGTTCAAAGCCTTCGGGTACTTCGTGAATTTCTTTTGTCATGAGTGACCAGTAAAGCCGGTCTTCCAGCATGTCCCACTCCCATGCACCAATTCTGGCCTGCTGACTCATCGACTCCAGTAAAGTCTTCTGACGTGCTAAATCTTCTGCAACAAGCTGTTTGCTCAGTTCATTACCTATCCATTGGGCAAATAAACGAATGAGTTCAAATTCGTCATCACTAAAGGGTCTGGCATGTGCTTCAGGACCAGAAAAGTTTAGCGTACCAAAGCGTTCACCTGACACGATTAGCGGCACACCAATATAACTTTCCAGGCCAAAAGCCTCGTAGCAAGGATGCGTATTAATGCAGCTTTTCTCTACATGATCAAAGCCTGTTGGTCCATTGGCATTAAGGGTGTGGATACAGTAAGTAATGCCCAGTTCAAATTCATCACCAGGTTTTACTTCACCATTCGGAGTGTCGGAATACTTAACGACATATCGCTGATTATGAATATGACTGACCAAAGCCAAAGGTAACTCGAAAGTCTGCTTTCCCAAGGCCAAAACTCGCTGGATTTTTTCTTCAACTGATAATTCACTGTCGGCAGTAATGAGGTGCAAACGACGAAGTGTATTAATTGCTTTGTTGTTTTCCGTCAGGTCATTCATAAAGACGAAAAAGCCAACAACATTACCTTCTCTAATTTGCGGAAGGTAGGTTGCTTGTCTGTAGATCATGCCGGTTCTAAGGTCTAGCTCAATGTCTTTATCTAATCGAACTTCTTCCCCGCTAAGCACTCTTGCCAAGTAGGGAGATAGCTGAGCACAAGCCTTCTCACCAATCACTTCAACCAGCGGTTTATCTTCTACCTCTTCTATAGATAGATGAAATGATTTGGCATAGCGAGAGCTTGCCTTACGATAGTTAAGGTCGGCATCGAGATAAGCCCATGCAAGAGAAAGGTTTTCGGCGACCTTTGCCAGCATCGGGTCGATTTCAAAGTGAGACATGTACGGCTCCTGAGCATTGATATCAAGAGTATAGATGCTACTCCCGCAGAAAGTAGCTGAAATATGGAAAAGCTAGCTGACTCTGGGCGCTAAACCTTCCAGGCTAAGACCTCTAGCCGACTTTAAGTGGGAATATTGCGCCAAAAACAACTCAGCGGTTGCCACGGCATCAAACATTGCATTGTGCTGAAAAGCAGCGGGTAAACCATAGCGGTCCCTACAAGATGCTAGCTGCAAAGGCGCACTTTGACCACTTCGCGCCAAGCGCCCTTGCTCTATCTGCATGGTATCGATATAAGAAAACAGCAATGGGCAAGCAAAGCAGTTGAATGCCGCACGTTGAATAAAGGCGATATCGAGTACAGCATGATGAAACACCAATACTGCACCTTCTGCATGCTTAGCTAACAAGCCCAAAGCCATCGACACACTCGAGGCACCGGCCAATCGCTGATCACATAAGCCATGTATCTGAATGCTTTCTCCTACCGTTTGCTTGGAGTGCACCAGCAGATGTTTTCGTGTTGCGTAATCAATCCGGCCATTTTTTACACGCACCCAACCTAAGCTCAGCAATTCATTCGACTTCGGGTCCAAACCACTCATTTCACAATCGACTACCAGAAAGTCTTGATCTATCACCTTCGTCCCCCCCGACAAGGAAGGCTGGGCATAAAGCTCTGCGATCGGCGTTCGCTGTGCCTGGCGATACCAATTCCGTTTTTTTAACCAGTATTGAAGCTTATATAGAACCATGACCAAACCGCATTTTTAACAAGCGCTGACTTTCAGCAACAACCGAAAACGCACTTTTAAGCTGATGCCTCAACAAAGGAGATAACTCATCCGGGTTTAAGTGGTTTGTCGCTGGCTGCGACAGCATCATTGCCCTACTCTGACTATCCAAACGCAAACGAGCAATAAACTCATGAGCATCTCTTAGGTTGCTCGCTTCGGAGGCAGAGAGTACTTTTGCACTTTCCAAAGCTTGTAGCCGGTTACTGGTATTTACCTCTTCAATTCCTTTCATCAAGCAGTACAAACGAACCAGGGCAACAATCGGCACGGTGCCCCGTAGTTTTAGATCCAATACCGGGTTGTGATTGCCATCTTTCTCTAGCACAAAGGTTTTGAAAAAGCCTAAAGGCGGTGAGGTCTGAAGCGCATTTTCTGACATACATGCCTGAAAGATGGTGTTCTTTTGAGCCTCCTCCAATACCAAGTTACTTAAAGACTTCGTCAGCTCACGCTTGCCAGCAACGTGGCGAATATCATAAAAAATACTGGCATGCATTAGCGCCTTGGGTTCAGGCTGACGGATCCAGCGAGTAAAGTACTGCTTCCAAACCTCTAAAGGCTGACGCCATTTATCAGTCTGCGCCATCACCTCTCCCGGGCAATATTTCAAACCTGATTTGTCCAGGCCTTCATTTACGAATTCAGCAAAGCGTTTAAAGTAATCTTCCATTTCCTGTGTTGCAGCATCATCGAGAATCATACCGTTATCTTGATCTGAGCCAAGCATCTGATCTTGTCTAGCCTGTGAGCCAAATACCACCCAGGCGTATTCGCATGGTTCATCTCCAAAAGTCTGTCGAGCAAGGACAATCAGCTGACGAGTTATGCTATCGGTGATCGAGGTAATGATCCGGCCAATCTCATCGGCTCTAACATTGGCGCGAATAAGCTTGCAGGTCAGTTCAGGCAACTGTTTACTGAGTGAATAAAGCGTATCCCGGTTACTGGCTCGGTTAATTGCCTGAATCATATAAACCGGTTCACTATTTTGAGCACGGATAAAGTCATTCAGCGTAATAATTCCAACCGGTTTCGCATTCTCGACAACGGGAAGATGATGGATATTCGCTGTCATCATAGACAGCTGTGTTTCATACACTGTTTGATCGGCTTTTATCGTTCTCAGGCTTGTACTCATTACTTCAGAAACCGGAAGCTGAGGGTCGATTCCTTTAGCTAAAACACGAGAGCGAAGGTCTCTGTCCGTCAATATCCCACACAATTCCCCCTCATCCAAAAGCAAGATAGAACTCACTTTTGCGTCGGACATCTGCAAGGCAGCTTCTTGAATACTGGTCTCTTTCGATGCACACAAAGGCGACTTAACCATCAACTCCGACACCAGCTGGTTGAGTCGGTAATCTCTATACGCCGTGGCGTCGTGACTCGCCTGTTCAGTGATCTGCAAAGACTTATCAGTCTCACGGGAGAAAAACAGCGCAAAGGTATCGTTCTCGGTCGACAGTCTGTCTATAAAGCTCTTTGGCAGGCAATAAACCAGGCTGTCTTCGAGGTAAGTTAATTGAGTTGTGGTGGCGTCAGGCCTTTGTTCACCGCCAACACCATAGATATCACCGCTACTTAAGCGGTCTAGAAATAGACCTTGAGCGTCTTTGAGCTCGACGCTGCCAGAACGTAGTAAGTAAAGTGTTTCATCAAGGCCTTGTTGTTGTATCTCGGTGCCTGCTTTCTCATAGCAAATAGATAACTTCTTCAGGCACAGCTCTAGCGCAGCATCCCCTAACGCACTAAAAGGCGGGCACTGTGATAGAAATTGTTTCTTATCATCTAGCTCCATAAACTTATGACCCTGTATTCAAACGGCGCAAGCCTCTACCAATCATCTCTGGGAAAAATCGTGTCATACTGGAAAAACGTTGTTTCTGTGCTGCCGTAAAATGTGGTCGAATTTGCTAACATCGCCACTCGTAATTCATTCTTATCATCAATTGGGCCTTGTAGTGAGATAGCCCACTGCTCTCCCGCATCATCTGATTTTTCTAACATTAGCGGCTGAGCATCTTTATTTTGTTCACTAACCAAAGCAACTTGTGCTCCCTGTAAAGGGTGATTTGATCGCGCTTTTAGAACTGGCTGACTACCGCCAGTTTGTACCAGCTGAAACTTAACTTCTAAATCCCCATTTCTAAAGGTACATTGCCCGCTCTGATAACGACAGTTAGACCTGGCCACCATGGCATAGCTTTCACCCTGTGCAGCGCTTTCAGGAATATCCGAAACAATATAGTCCGTCGCAAAATAGCTCACAATCGCGAGCAAGGGTGCAACCACCATCGCTGTCGTCATATGTTTGTTTTTAAACATTTTTATTCTCCATCTATCATCAAGTGAAGGAAAAAGGGGGAAGCCTAAACCGCAGACTTCCCAAAAAAATCTTAGCGCCGCAACACGACCAGCGCCAAGAGGCCACAATATCAATTCTCATTCACTAACTTAGTGCGCATGCGCTTCACCAGCGCCAGCCGGTACACGGATATGTTCAACCAAATCTTGAACATGCTGTGGAGGCTCAACCGTCAATTTCGACACAGCAAAGGCAACGGTAAAGTTAACCACGGCACCGATCGCACCAAAGGCGTTCGGCTCAATTCCCAAGAACCAGTTAGCTGGCATATCACCTAAGAAAGACGTACTAGCCACAAACATGATTCCCTTGTGCTGGAAGACGTAAAGCAGTGTCACACCAATCCCGGAAATCATACCCGCGATTGCACCTTCCTTGGTCACCTTCTTGCTAAAGATACCCATCATTAAGACCGGGAAGATCGAAGAGGCTGCCAAGCCAAAGGCTAAGGCGACGGTACCCGCGGCAAAGTCTGGCGGGTTAAAGCCGAGATAGCCTGCAAAGGCAATGGCTCCTGCCATGGCAACCCTACTCGCCATGAGTTCATTCTTTTCTGAAATGTCAGGCCTAAAGACACCCTTGAGTAAGTCATGTGATATTGCCGAGGCAATAGCCAGCAATAAGCCTGCAGCGGTCGAGAGTGCGGCAGCCAAACCACCCGCTGCAACTAAGGCAATAACCCAATTAGGCAACTGCGCGATTTCCGGATTAGCAAGAACCATAATGTCACGATCCACTTTCACCATTTCATTTGTTTCTTTGTTAGACGTGTATTGAACCTTGCCATCCCCATTCTTGTCTTCAAACTTCAACAAGCCTGTTGTTTCCCACTTTTTGAACCAATCAGGACGCTCGTCATAAACAAGGTGCTCGCCTTTAGCAGGTTCAATAGTATTCATTAGGTTCAAGCGTGCCATCGCTGCCACAGCAGGTGCAGTCGTATAGAGAATGGTAATGAAGACTAGCGCCCAACCAGCAGACGTTCGCGCATCCTTCACTTTAGGAACCGTAAAGAAGCGTATAATCACGTGAGGCAAGCCCGCCGTACCAATCATCAAAGACATGGTATAAACAAACATGTTCGTGGTACTGAGCCGAGCCTGTGTGGTGTATTCAGCAAAACCGAGTTCCGAGACGACTTGATCGAGTCGATCAAGCAAGAAGGTTTCACTACCCACCATAGTACTGCCCAATCCAAGCTGTGGAATCGGATTTCCGGTTAGGTGTAAAGAAATAAAGACAGCCGGAATCGTGTAAGCAAATATCAATACGCAATATTGAACAATCTGCGTATAGGTAATGCCCTTCATTCCGCCCATGACGGCGTAGAAAAAAACAATGCACATACCGGTTAACAAGCCTGTTCCGTAATCCACTTCAAGGAAGCGGGAGAAAGCGACACCGATACCTTTCATCTGGCCGATAACATAGGTTACCGAAGCTACGATCAAACAAACCACTGCGACAATACGAGCAGTTCTAGAGTAGAAACGGTCGCCAATAAACTCTGGTACGGTAAACTTACCAAACTTTCTTAGGTAAGGTGCCAAGCACATTGCCAGCAATACATAACCACCTGTCCAGCCCATTAAGAAGACCGAACCGCCATAGCCATAAAAAGCAATTAAACCCGCCATTGAGATAAACGAAGCGGCAGACATCCAGTCAGCAGCGGTTGCCATTCCATTTGCAACGGGGTGAACACCACCACCGGCCACATAGAATTCTTTGGTAGACCCGGCACGCGCCCAGATGGCTATGCCAATATACATAGCAAATGTAATACCCACCACGATATAAGTTAAGGTTTGCAGTTCCATATCAGCCTCCTATTCTTCTACGTTAAATTCGCGGTCAAGTGCCGCCATTTTTTTTGCGTAATAAAAGACCAACACAACAAAGCTATACATCGAGCCCTGTTGAGCAAACCAGAAGCCCAATTTATAGCCGCCAATTTGAATCTGATTCAGTACATCGACCAGTAGGATTCCGCATACAAACGATACGACAAACCAAATGCATAACAGCTTTAGCATGAGTTTGATATTGTATTGCCAGTACGCAGATGCTTGCTCATTATTATTTTCTTGCATGACACATCTCCGCTTAGTTGAACCTTACATTTAAGGCTAAAGTAGACTGTCGGAGAATCACGATCTTTCGGTAAACCGTTACCCGATCGCAATTCTCCGACAGCCTCCAGGTCTTCTTTTATTTCCAGAAGCCAAGGCCAATCTAGCAAGTAATTTAGGAGAAGGGACCAAGACTTTGGTCTAAGTTACGACTAAAGTAGTAGACCTTACTATATGAAAAATGCGATACAGCACTGGTTTTTATTCACCGATAGTCAGCAAGCTGTATATACATAGCGAATACTCCAGAAATAATAATTAAATGAAGAGGTCATCGTGTCAGCCAGCATAGTGTTTACTGCCATCATCGCTTATACCGCTCTGTTATTCTGGGTTGCAAGACAAGGCGACCAAACACGCTTCTCTGAAGACTCCTGGTCTCGCCATCCTTATGTCTATGCCTTGGCCTTGGGCGTGTACTGCACATCTTGGACTTTTTATGGTTTAGTCGGAACAGCTTCAACTTCTACCTGGGATTTCCTGCCAATTTTGCTTGGCCCGATACTGCTGTTTACACTAGGGTGGCCAATCTTGAATAAGATTTTTCTAATTTGTCGGCAAGAGCATATTCATAGTATTGCCGACTTTTTAGCCTCCCGTTACGGCAAGCGCCAAGGCATTGCTGCGACCACGACCCTGGTGATTTTACTGGCGACAGTACCGTATATTTCTTTACAGCTAAAAGCAGTTTCAGACACCTTGTCTTTGATCATCGATACCCATCAGGTCGGTAATCAGGATGTCACCCTGCTGATCGCCTTCAGCATGATAGGCTTTGCTTTGTTGTTCGGTTCCCGGCAGCTTGATGTCTCTGGCTATCATGCAGGTTTGGTTAGTGCTGTGGCCTTTGAGTCCCTGATCAAACTAGTGGCTTTATTTTTTGTCACGGGTTTTGCACTCTATTGGATGAGCGGCGTTTCACCAGAGCAAATTGAATTAAGTAAGCAAGACTTAAATACTATCGCGGTCAGTGACTCAATTGACCTGCGCTTTTTTGTTGAAATGTTTCTTTCGGCGTGCGCTATTTTTTGCCTGCCTAGAATGTTCCATATAGCCTTTGTCGAGTGCCAATCAGAAAATCACTTGCGCACCGCCAGGTATGTCTTTCCTATTTACCTGACACTCATCGGTTTGTGTATCTACTTTATCGCTCAGGCAGGAAACCTGATGTTTGCAGATGGGCAAGTCTCGGCAGATACCTATGTCATCTCAATCCCATTGGCTCAAGAGCAGCAAACACTTTCTTTAATTGCCTTTCTGGGTGGCTTTTCTGCGGCAACCGCAATGATCATCGTGGCAACCGTCACCTTAAGCCAAATGCTAAGCAACGACGTTATTCTACCAATCATTATGCGTCGTCAAAAAGGGGCGAATCGTTTTAAAGACTACACACAATCGCTTATTTTTGCGCGCCGATTGACTGTGGTTCTGGTCGTTATTTTTGCTTATCTCTATCAGGTCGTTTTTGCTGAAAATGCAGCCTTGACCAGTATCGGCCTGACAGCTTTTGCATTAGCTGTTCAACTGGCACCGGCTATTATTTTTGGGCTATATTGGACGCGAAGTAATGCCACGGGAATCTATGCCGGGCTGGCAGCAGGACTGATCACTTGGGCCTATACCTTAATGCTGCCGCTACTGGTTGATACCGGCATGGTATCAAAAGATTTACTTTCGCAAGGCCCTCTGGGTGTAAAATGGTTGCGCCCAGAGTTTCTCTTTGGTTTAAGCTTTAGCGATGAATTCAGTCGAGGTGTGGTTCTAAGCTTACTCGCCAATATCCTCACCACTATCGTCGTTTCACGTCAAAACAGAACAACTTTATCAGACCGAATTCAAGCCCTGGCTTTTACTAACCAGTCCCAAAAACGTGCCTCGGAATACCAAAATTATGACGATATTAGCACCTTCGACCTGCGCTCACTTTTGGAACAGTTTGTTGGCAGCAGCATCACTAACAAACTCTTTGGTGAATACGACCATACCAGCGGTAATACAGCCGACGCTCGACTGATCAAAAAAGCCCAACAATCCTTATCTGGCATTGTTGGCGTTGCCTCCTCTCAGGCCATGATAGAAAGCCTGAGGAGTGGTCAGAAGCTGGCGGTAGAAGAAGTCGTTAATATCTTTGAAGAAACGACCCGAGCACTGCGTTTCAATCAGGATATTTTATTCGCGTCCTTCGATAATATTTCTTCGGGCATTAGCGTCGTCAACGGAGACCTCAATATGATTGCCTGGAATCGTCGCTATGAAGAAATGTTTAACTATCCCCAAGGCATGCTGCAAATCGGAATTGCAGTTTCTGACTTGGTTCGCTTCAATGCTGAGCGCGGACTATTGGGGCCTGGGGCCATTGACGAGCATGTTCAACGACGTCTTAAACATTTGATGCAAGGAAAGCCTTATCGTGTTGTACGCAAGCATCATAACGGCCACGTTATCGAGATAAAGGGCAACCCTCTTCCCGATGGAGGCTATGTCACCACTTATGACGATATCACCGACTTTATGGCCGCTCAGGATGAACTCGAACAAAACAATCTTTACTTGGAGCAACGCGTGCAAAGCCGTACCGCTCAGATTGAATCTATCAATCAGGATTTACGTAAAGAGATTGAACTGAGAAAAGAAGTTGAAGAGCAATTGCTAAAGGCCAAAGCCGTGGCAGAAGAAGCGAATACCACTAAATCGCGCTTTCTGGCCCTAGCCAGCCATGATATTTTACAACCAATCAACGCCGCTCAGCTCTATGCCAATACCTTGCTAGATGTAAAAGAAGACCGTCGAGACATGAGCACTATCGTGCAAATTCGGGATGCGATTCTAAGCGCCGAAAGTATCATATCCTCACTACTCGAAATAGCCCGACTGGATACCGGCACCCTGTCGCCACAACTCAGCCGATTCAAATTAGACGATATCCTTCAACCCCTGGTAAATGAATTTAAAGTATTGGTTAAGGACGAGGTTGAACTACATTTCGTACCCAGTTCACTGGTGGTAGAGTCCGATAAAAAATATCTGCGACGAATCCTGCAAAACTTCTTTTCTAATGCTGTTAAATATACCGAAAGCGGTAAGATCTTGGTCGGCTGCCGTCGCGAAGGTGAACGCGTGAGAGTGTGCGTCTATGATACTGGCTCAGGCATCGCGGAAACCGACCAGGCGCGTATTTTTTCAGACTTCTATCGAGCCCCGACTCAAAAGAGTATTGCCGGTTTAGGCCTAGGGCTGGCTGTTGCAGAGCGTTTAGCAGAACTACTTCAACACCCCATTTCTCTCGATTCAAAACTAAGGAAGGGCAGCTGTTTCTCTATATCCTTACCTCAAAGCCACTTACCCAAAATCATCGAGGCTCCGCAAGAGATCGCTAATGAAAGCGATATCGAAGGTTTAAATGTCATTTATGTTGATGACCAACAGGAAAACCTTAAAGCTACCGAAGCACTGCTCAACAAATGGAACTGCAAGATGCTGTCTTACAACAGTGCCGAAAGTATTCTCGATGATAGTACCAAACACTTTGTACCTGACGTGCTACTCATGGACTACCAGCTGACGCATGATGAAGGCGAAGACAAGTATTCAAACGGTATCAAATTAGCGAATGAGCTATTAGAGATATGGGGGCAAGACGTTCCCGTCTGCATCATTTCAGCCGCCTCCGAACCAGAGTTGGCGAGTATAGCGAAAGGGCAAGGCTTCAACTTTTTAAGCAAACCGCTTAAACCCGCGAAGCTTAGAGCCTTATTGAGCCAGTTAGTGCGACGAAAAAAGCAAAGCTGATGAGTTAAGCTCAAGACAGCTCTTTTTGACGCGCTATCGCTTTCTTAATTTGCTTATTTCTTAGGTAGGCTGCTCGGAGTGTGGAGATCAAGCCACCAATAAGTACGATCACCAAGAGAGTTTTACCATCTTCGGTTTCTAAGCCGCCAACCATATAAATAGCTAATAGCGAGAATGTGACAAGAAATATAGTCACCTGAAGAGAGAATGGCATTTTATTCATTGCTTTGATGGCCCAAAGTATCAGTTTCACTTAAACGCTGAGCTACTTGCTCTATCGTTTCACAGCTCTCAAGTAGCTTGGTCACAGATGATAAGGGCGCTTCATAGAGCCCTTCGAGAAAAAACTCTCCCAAACCATATCGCTCAATTGCCAGTTTTTCAACTGGAGGCGTGAATTGAGCGTCGATTTCAGGGGTATTCCCACGTGCATCGATACGGTACCAACCATAGTCAGGCAGGTGCACAGCGTTTAGTGCATGCAAACAAAAGCTAGGGGTGTCATCGAGACGTACACGTTGATAGCATATCGCAGTCGGAATTTGATTCGCTCTAAGTAAAGCAGCCAATAAGTGGCTTTTTGCGTAACAAAAACCTGTTCCGTGTTCAAGCACCTGAGAAGCTGAAACCGTTACCGGATTCAATCGGTAATCCCAACTGTGTTTTATTTCATCACGCACAAACTCAAAACACCTTTGGGCGATTACGTAGCAATTTTGCCTTCCTTGCGCTAACAAACTTGCCTGACGTTGCACGGCTTCGTGCTGCCAATCGATATAGGGGCAAGCCTGCAGATAAGCTTCCATTTCGTGACTACCTATTATTCTCTTCTGAGCGGAGAATTCTATAACATCAGCTACACCCTGCAAAAGGAAGCAAACCGCAAAATGGTAATATTCTATGAGGTAGCAATTTCTATTATTCGTAGGCAGAGGCCTCCGAGCCTCGCTAGCGGTTTAGCACGGTGGCAGATTCTAGCGAGGGGTGAAACCCTCTGTTTACGGGTATGATTAGAGTGTATTGATGAAGCTATCTATTCTGGCATTCACCTCATCTGCTTGCTCGGCAAATACCATATGACTGCCACCCGGTATAAGAGCCAGACTTGCATTAGCTAAAGCCTTCTTGAGGTAGTCAGCGTATTTGGGCGGGGTCATAATATCCTGATCACCCACTATGATTAAGCTAGGCAAGTCGATACTCGCTAGCTCGTTCATCAGATCAAAGCCATTGCATGCTTGCAAGTCTCTTAGTAAAACACCTGCTCCATTTTCCTGCATTGCGGCATTAATTTTACTGCGTAGCGGCTCATCAATTCTATGATTCATTGCCAGCACAGACTCGGGAATCCTGTCGTCCCCTTTAGCGAACAGGTCAGTAAGTTTATCTAATAAAGTTGGCAGAACTTTTAAACGAGCACCTGCACCGATTAGAACCATCCCTTTGAGCGAGCGGTGCCCTTGCGCTGCCAAAGCCAGTACCACGGCACTACCTAAGGAGTGCCCGACCAGTATGACATCGTCTAGCGTATCGAGATAAGTGCCAACAGACTGTACATAGTCTTCCATAGTTTTAAGCTTTGGGCCATTAGGATGTCCCGGTAAATCAACCGCTTCCGAGTGGCTGAAATGCACAAGCTGCTGCTCCCAAACCACACTATTCATACCCGAGCCATGTATAAAAACCAGCTTCATAGACTCACCTTTCTAAACAGCCGATGCCAAGTTACGACTAGAGGCTTCCGAGAACAAATAGCTTTGCATCGCTCTTAGTAACAAAGTTTGCGATAAGCTCACCTCACCCACTGTATTCAACATGGTTGATAGATCCTGCTCCGTCAATTTGTGTTCCTGACTATCGGAATATATCGCTTGGGTTACGACTTGTTTATGCTCATCAGTATTACGTTTAAGCTCCGTGTACATTTCTAACAAAACCACCTCATTGCGATGGTTAAATAAGTCACTCACCCCGGAATAAAAAGCCTCTACCTGAGCAATAATTTGTTGATAGGTATTATAAATAAAGAGGTTATCAGACTGTCTGAGATAGCTTAGATCATGACGAATATCTTTAACCTCCTTGGCGGCATAGGTGGCATTTCGAATTGCTTCCAATATCTGCTCAATACGCTCAGATTGATCTGTTTCAACGCGCCCTTTCTGCACACGATAAGCAAACTCTACGACCTCACCTTCTAGCTGTTTAATATCTTCATAGCCATCATCAAACTGATCCGTATCATTCAAATACCCTGCATTCTCCGGCTCTGAGCCAATCAATTTACTTTGTTTAATATTAAGGGTATTAATATTAAAACAGGCCAGATTTAACACCAATACACGGCTAAATAGATGAATTGACTCTGACTCCAGGGCCAAGAGGGATTCTTCCACTTCACCTTCTGGAATTGACTTGATATGGCAATTAATGGCACTGGTATCTTCTTTGAAGAGCCTTTCCAGCATGCGTGCAAATGCCCCCAAAAAGGGAATAAAGAGGCAAATACCAATTACATTAAAGGTACTGTGGAAGGCGACCAAACCAAGTAAAGGGTCTTCGACTTGGTAGACATCATTGATAATTTTCAACAGCAAAGGCAAACATAGGAGTGCCAATAAATCGGTGATCAGGTTGAAAAAGAAGTGCGCTGCTGCCACCTGCCTTTTAATTGGCGTTCCTTTTAAGGCACCGAGCATAACAGTGCCGGTGGTTCCTAGGTCTGCACCGATCACTAATGCCGCCGCTTGATCTAATCCAATTATTTGAGCATTAAGTGCACTCAAGGTGATCATCATTGTCGCGGAGCTGGATTGAATGATGGCCGTGAAGATAACGCCCACTAGAAAAAAAACAAAAATTCCATACTCTTTGAATATAGAGACATCGAAGCTTTGCGAAAAAGCCTCAATGCTATCTTTCATCAGCACCAAGCCCATCAGCAACAGCCCTAAGCCCATTAATAGGCGACTCATGTGACGGAGCTTTTTATCATCACCAAAGCTAACTAAACCTAAACACCCCAGACCCAGCATCGGTAGATAGAAAGCAGACAAACTGAGCTTAAAGCCCAAGGTTGCAACGATCCAGCCGGTAAACGTTGTTCCCAGATTAGACCCTAGAATGATCCCCAGCGCATTGCGCATATCGAGAATACCGGCCCCGACAAAGGCCAGCGTCATTAAGCCAACAACCGAACTGCTCTGCAGAATGGCTGTTGCGACCGTCCCACCTAGTATCGACTTTAAAGGATGAGTTGTATGCTTGCGCAGCATGACTTTCAAGGAACGACTGCTTAAAGCCTTCAAGGCCTTCTCTAGTTGATCAATACCAAATAGAAATACCCCGATTCCTGAAATAAACTCTAGTAACTGAAATTGCTCCATATCCAACCTTAATTATTGACCGAGACTATTTACTAATTCAGTTCAAATTCCTGACCAGGCTCCGGTACACAAGCTTTCAAACCCAACTGCTCTTTTATCTTCATACGCATTGAGTCAGAGGCACTACGCTCACCATGGGTAACGAACACTTGCTTGGGGGAGATCTTTGACGCACGCAACCAGTCAATAATTTCTTGATAGTCGCCGTGGGCAGACAGGCTACCACTATGATAAACCTCCGCTTTCACAGGGTAGTACTGGCCGTGTATTTTGACTTCAGCAGCACCACTGACCAGGGTATCACCTCGCGTTCCAGGTGCCTGAAATCCGATAAAAACGATACTGTGCTGATGATGCGGTAAGAGATTTTTTAAGTGGTGTAAAACTCTGCCACCACTTGCCATACCGCTGGCAGAGATGATTACTGAAGGATAAGAACTGCCATTAAGTGCGATAGACTCTTCAGCGGTGCGTACAAAATGAGTTCCATGGTCTATTTCAGCACACTGGCTGGCACTAAGCTTGTGCTCTTTATTGTGCCGACAATAGATCTCGGTCGCCGTAATCGCCATGGGGCTATTGAGAAATATGGGTAAGTCAGGTATTCGCCCCTGTTTCTTAAGCTCTTGAAGAATATGAAGATTAATTTGCGTACGGCCAACCGCAAAGGAAGGCATCAAGACAATGCCACCGCGCTTACTGGTTTTATTGATGATTTCTTCAAAGAATGCAAAGGCATCGATATCTTCATGTAGTCGATCACCATAAGTCGACTCTACCACCAAGTAATCTGTTTCACTTAGCTTTTGAGGCGCTTTCATTACCAAGTCATCAGAGCGACCAACGTCTCCACTAAAGGTTATGCTTCTTCCCAAGGCGCTAAGTCGAATAGAGGCGGCACCCAGGATATGCCCAACCGGCTTGAATTCAACCTTCACCCCTTTAAGGATCTCTATTTCCTTATTCATCGAGACAGGTTCAAATAATTCCAGCGATGCGTTCGCATCCTCTTCCGTATAAAGAGGCAACGCAGGAGAGTGCTTAGAGAATCTTTTTCGATTTGCGTAGCGAGCATCTTCTTCCTGAAGGAAACCGGCGTCAGGTAGAAGCACACCACACAGGTCTAAGGTACCACTACTACAATAGATTACACCCTTGAATCCGGCCTTCTTAAGAGCAGGAATATAACCACTATGATCTACATGCCCATGAGTCAGTAAGATAACGTCGAGACTTGAGGCATCGATCGGAAACGGTTGCCAGTTCTTGTCTCGTAGGTTTTTTACCCCTTGAAACATACCGCAGTCAACCAGGACTTTCTTGTCGTTTATAGTCAGAAGGTATTTGGAACCTGTAACTGTACCAGCACCACCGATAAATTTTATTTTTAACATGCTCTTATCCTTAGACTCGTTATTCCAAGCATACAAAATCAAGGCCTAAAATGTATATATGTTTTGAGGAAGCCATCACTCAGTTAAGCTAGGCAAGGAGTTCCACTCCTCACATGAACCTTCCCCGAACCTCACGGCCAGTTAACAGTAGAAGACTCTGGCTACAATAATATAGTGTTAAAACGCTCCATGAACCGACCGATATCAAGTCACGACATCAATTATTGACGCCCATGAATAATTTCATGTTATTTTATGAATATTCGTATAAGAAAAATCAGGTAACGCAATGAGCCGCACCAGTGAGCCCAACAAAACTGCCCAACAGGAACTTAACTTCCTGCAATTAAAACGAATGCATATCGACACGCATCAAGAGCCTGTCATTTATATGCATAAAAATTGCCACGTCTGTCGCTCTGAGGGATTTTATGCCCAAAGTCGTGTGCGTATCACCACTGAAAAGAACAGCATTATTGCAACAGTAAATATGGTGACTAATGGAGACTTGTCTCGTCAGGAGGTTGGCCTGTCCGAGTCGGCATGGAAATTACTGAGTGCCGATGAAGGCGAACGGGCTTACTTTTCCCATGCAAAACCGGCCGATTCGATGAGCGCAGTTCGCGGCAAAGTCTACGGTAATAGTTTTAACGACTACTCTAGCAAGCATATTATTCACGATATCACGAGAGGCTACTATTCTGACATTCAGCTAGCCGCCTTTGTCACCGCTTGTGCAGGAAACCGACTCAATACCGACGAAATTATTTCCCTTACCAAGGCCATGGTCGATGCAGGTAGTCAACTCGAGTGGGGCAGTGAAAAGGTGATGGATAAGCACTGTGTTGGAGGCTTACCTGGCAATAGAACGACACCCATCGTCGTCGCTATTGTAAGTGCTGCCGGTTTGATCATGCCGAAAACTTCCTCACGCGGTATTACCTCACCTGCCGGTACCGCCGACACCATGGAAACTCTTGCTCCCGTGACCTTGAGCATTGAGCAAATGAGATCAGTAGTTGAACAAGAAGGCGGCTGTATTGCCTGGGGAGGCTCAGTTAGCCTTAGCCCGGCAGATGATATTCTGATTCGTGTCGAACGTGCACTCGACCTTGATAGCGAAGGCCAATTGGTCGCATCGGTGATATCCAAAAAAGTGGCTGCCGGGTCAACACATGCCTTAATCGATTTGCCGGTTGGCATTACCGCCAAAGTTCGCGATATGGACTACGCGACAAAACTATCGACACAGCTAGAACGAAGCAGTGAAGCCTTAGGATTAAAAATATCCTGCCTAATGACAGATGGCCAACAACCCGTGGGTTTCGGCATCGGCCCTGCCTTGGAAGCGCAAGATATTTTAACCGTACTACAAAATAGCCCGCTAGCACCTCAAGACCTAAGACAGAGAGCACTACTGATTGCTGCAAAGATTTTGGAAATGGGCGATGCGGCAGAGCCGAATCACTGCCTTGATAGGGCCACAGAAATTCTGGATTCAGGCAAAGCCTGGACAAAATTCCAAGCTATATGTGAGGCGCAGGGAGGTATGAGGGAACCACCCAAGGCCCCCTATCGTCATGAGGTATTCTCGGATAAACAGGGTATAGTTTGTTACATCAATAACCGCTTTATCAGTAAACTGGCTAAACTCGCTGGCGCGCCCTCTGCAGCTGCCGCCGGTATACTCTTTAAGACCCATTTAGGGGATATAGTCGATATTGGTACACCACTTTTTGAACTGCACGCAGAAACAAAAGGTGAACTTGAATATGCGATCGACTTTCTAAGCGCTCACCCTGATGCTATTCGAATTGAGGAAGAAACTCTATGAAACCTTTAATTTTTGACCTCTACGCTGCACCTGAGCTATTCGCTGCGCTATCTACGGAGTTAAATGCAGAACCTGCCAAGTTGGAACACCGCCAGTTCCCTGATGGTGAAACTTACATGAGAGTACATAGCGATTACCAGCAGCGTGAAGCCATTATAGTCTCGAATATGCACCAGCCAAATTCAAAGTTTCTACCCTTGGTTTATCTTTGCGAAACCTTACGCGAGCTTGGAATAGCCAGTATTACCTTAGTCTGTCCTTATCTTCCCTATATGCGTCAGGATATTAAGTTTCACGAAGGAGAGGCTCTGACTTCACGCTATTACGCTAAGTTGTTAAATCAGTATTTAGATCGCTTAATCACCATCGACCCTCACCTGCATCGCTACCATTCACTGGGTGAAATTTACACAATGGAAACACACACTCTGCAAGCTAACCCTTTAATAGCCTCATGGGTTAAAGAAAATATTGAGACCCCCTTGGTGGTTGGCCCTGACAGTGAAAGTGAGCAATGGGCTGCGGCGGCAGCAGACATGATTGGCTGCCCCTACTTAATTCTAGAAAAACAACGTTTCGGCGATAAGAACGTAGAAGTTTCGAGCCCAAATGCTCAAGACTTTGCACAAAGAACCCCCGTACTTATTGACGATATTATCTCGACAGGTCGGACCATGATTCGTACTGCCGAAGCGCTTGTAGCCGAAGGTTTACAAGAGCCTATATGCATTGGTGTGCACGCACTTTTCTCTGAAGATGCATACTGTGAAATGTCTAAAGCACCGATCAAAGACATACTAACTTGTAACACCGTCCCCCACTCAACAAACACTATAGATATTGCCAGTATTATTGCAGAAGTCTTGAAGTAATAAAGCCAAATGTTAACTCACTTGAAACATTGACTATAAGATTTACAAAGCCACATTTTTATCATACGAAGCTTGCGCACAACTTAGACGAATAATCACTTTATAGTGCTTGAAAAACTGGCATCAAAATCATCACCGCTATTATCTAAGTGATTTCACAAAATTTTGCAGAGATCTTGTAAATTCGTGGACCTGCCCACACCTTCTAGCTGTACAGTTTTTGATCGCACCGATAAAATATCGCTAACACTTTGTAACAGTAAGAGGTCGTTACCGTGCACGATGGATCAAACTTTAAAGAAGCGGAGTCTTCTCACTTAGGTAATCAGGACTCTCGTATCGTCCCGATCGATTTTGATAAACTAAGATACTTAGCTTCGAACAAGCCAGAAGCATTTGAGCGTTACCGTGAAGAGCTCTATCAACAAGCAATCGAGCAAGCACCTATTGAACTTCAGCGCCGTTTGAAAGGAGTGCAGTTCAGGATAAATATGGCCAGGCAAGGTGCCAGAAGCCCATTATCGTCCTGTATGAGACTTTCAGAAATGATGCATGATTCGTTTGTGGAACTACAACTGGCATTGGCAAACCCACGAAAGTATTTACAGGAGCAAAGCAGCAAGCCTGCGGAAAGTGCGGAGATTGTTGAGTTGTTTCCCAAGTAGAGCCTGCCCCGTGCTACCCCGTCAGCGAGCCGTGGAAGGCTCTGCCTACAAGAACAAAAAAGGGGAACCGCTATGGCTCCCCTTTTTTAATTTCTTTGCTGGTTTATAGCAATTCTTCCAACTTAGCCATTACCTTATCAGCAAACTCTGTTGTGCTTAGAATCTCGATGCCCTGACCAGGCTTAGACAAGTCACTTGTAGAGAAGCCTGCTTCGAAGACGCTCTGCATAGCAGTCCAAACCGCTTTCGCTTCTTCTTCCAAACCAAAACTCATGTCCAGCATCAATGCAACAGAACCAATCATTGAGTATGGGTTAGCTTTGTTTTGGCCAGCAATATCTGGTGCAGAACCGTGAGAAGGTTCGTAGTATGCTTTCTCAGGCCCCATACATGCTGATGGCATTAGACCTAGAGAACCAAGAATACCGCCACCCTGGTCACTCAAGATATCACCGAACATGTTTTCCATGACCATGACATCAAACTGACCTGGGTTCAAACATAGGTGAGTCGCAGCTGCATCAACCAACATGTGAATGACTTCTACTTCAGGGTAATCTTTAGCAACTTCTTCAAGCACTTCGTTCCAAAGTACAGAAGAGATCAATACATTACTCTTGTGAATATTGTGAAGAACTTTCTTACGCTTCATAGATTCTTTAAAAGCAACTTCCAAAATCTGTCGGATCTGGCTTTCATCGTAATCCAAGGTTTCTTTTACATAGCGAAGGCCATCTTCAGTCTTACCACTTTCTTTTCCACCGAAGTAAAGACCACCGATCAATTCACGAATCAACATGATGTCGATACCATTGCCCACTACTTCTTTTTTAAGTGGTGAGAAATGAGCCATACCTGCTGGCAAAGAAATCGGGCGAAAGTTTGCATAGGTATTCAAACGACGACGCATTGGTAATAAAGCACCACGCTCAGGACGCTCTTCTACAGGAATCTTCTCAGACTCTTCATGGCTCAAGCCGATTGGGCCTTTAAGAATTGCATCCGCTGTATCACATAGATCAATCGTTTCCTGAGGGAAAGACTTACCATGTGAGAAGTAAGCACTGGCTCCGAATGGGCCGTCGATGCAATCAAAAACAACATCACGTTTTTCTTCAATTAGCTTTAATACACGCAAAGCCTGCTCTGTAATTTCTGGGCCAATGCCGTCACCTGCGAGAACCGCAATCTTGTATGTTTGAGTCATTATTTTTTCCTAGCGAAATAATACGTCGATCTAAATGTGGGCGTATTGTAAAGATAGCGCCCCCTATCTGGCAAATAAATTGATTTATAAAGAAGACGATATGGCCATTCAAATAGCGCATATCGACCATAATAGGTTGACGGGCGCGTCACCATTATGTAACTTGCTTACCCCTTAGATTAAAGTGTTAACAGAGCATTAGGCCAATCGCCTCGGTGTCGGGATACAAACTTCTGTTAACATGCTGTATGTAAACTAATTTGTTTTGAGATTTTGTGGCAATGGCGTACGAAAATATACTTTATGAAGTAATTGGTCCTCTGGGATTAATCACCCTTAACAGACCAACAAAGCATAACGCGGTGTCGTTAGCGACGCTGGATGACCTTCATAACGCTTTTGCTGAAGCTGAAGCCGACCCTCAGGTTCGCGTTATCGGTTTAACCGGTGCGGGCGAGAAAGCCTTTGCTTCAGGTTCAGACCTTAACGAAGTAGAACACCGAGATATTAAGAAAGCACTTGAACCGATTGTTCAAGGTTTTGCTGAACGCTGTGAGCGTAGTGAGAAAGTATCTATCGCCGCCATCAATGGTATCTGTATGGGCGGTGGCTTGGAGCTGGCACTGGGTTGCGATATTCGTATCGGTACGACTAACTCCAAATATGCAACACCTGAAGGCAAGCTAGGTATTATTCCTGGTGGTGGTGCAACTCAGCGTTTACCACGTATTGTTGGTAAAGCTTGGGGCATGGAAATGTTATTAATGGGTGAAACCATTGATTCTGACCGCGCTTATCAAATAGGCTTAATTACCCGTTTGCTTGAGCCAGAAGATCTTATGCCGACGCTACATAAAATGGCAGGTCAAATTGCCGCGTTTGCGCCACTCGTTCCTCAGTTTATGAAGTCGATGGTCAACTATGGCCTTGAGGCAGGACAACACTCTGGCTTGGCTATGGAAAAGTTTGCTCAAGCAGCCTTGATCGAAACAGCCGACAAAAAAGAAGGCTTACGTGCCTTCCTTGAAAAACGTCCGCCAAACTGGTCTGGCCGTTAATTTCAATCATAAATTACTAGAAGGCTTTGAAGCACTGTTTCAAAGCCTTTTTTGTTTCAAGCTCAAGCAAGTGATACGTAAATGGAGAAGTTCATGGGGAAAACAGCATGGGTTGCTGGCGCAAACGGACTAATCGGTAGTCATTTGGTTTCTTTGCTCAATCAACATCCCGCTTATGAACGTGTTGTTGCTTTCGTCCGCTCACCTTCAAGTGCCTCTTGGGCCAAGCTGCCTAAGGTTGAACAATGGCCAGTCAACTACCGTGAGCTCAGCGCTCCCGAACCCAAAAAAGTAGACGATATATTTTGCGCCCTGGGTTCTACTACTCGTAAAACGCCAAATAAAGAAGCTTACTACGAAATAGATGTCACCTTTCCTTTGAATGTTGCACGGCTAGGTCTTCAGAACGGCGCTCGCTATTATGGCCTTGTCTCTGCGCATGGTGCCAAGGTGAAAGCGTTCTCCTACTATATGCAAATGAAAGGCGAACTGGAACATCAGCTACTTGAGCTCAATTATCCTCATATAGCACTTGCTAGGCCTAGCCTATTACTCGGCGACAGAGGTGAATTTCGTCCAGCTGAAAAGCTAGGTGAAGTATTTATGGGCATACTCCCTGGCAATTTAAAAGCGATTCAAGCTCACGATGTTGCCGCTGCACTGATTCTTGAGGCAAATCGTTCTAAGCGGGGCACACAAGTGCTTAACTCAGCAATGATGCAAGGCGCGATAAAACAGCTAGAAAAGTAAACACCATGGCAAAGAACCCTGAAATCAGTACAGAGCAAATTCAAACTGAAATCGCTGAACTCAACGAGCAAATTCAGACACTCCAATTAGCAACACTTGGAAAAGATAAAGAGCCGTGCATCAGCTATACCCCCTTTCTGAAAACGGGCTCAGCTTACTACATTTTTATCAGTCAGCTTGCGACACACACGCACAATTTACTTGCTCACCCCAGTCTCTCTATTTTGATCATTGAAGATGAAGACAAGAGCAAAAACGTTTTTGCCCGCAAGCGACTAAACCTTAAGTGCAAAGCAGAAGAACTCAAGCAAGAAGACCCTGAATGGAACAATATTCTTGATGGCTTTGAAAAACGTCATGGAAATACAGTGAAGCTGCTTCGCTCTCTACCCGACTTTCATCTATTCAGACTAACTGCGGTTTCAGGTACTTATGTGAAAGGCTTTGGACAGGCTTTTGAGCTGACTGGAGACGATATTAAGCATATCAAAGCTTAAGCAGATTCCCCCTCGAAAAAACTTTCCCCGTGCTAAACCGCCAGCGAGCCGTGGAATGTTCTAACTACGAAGAGTTTCAATCGAGTCTGACCCCGTTGAAAACTTACTCACCCCATTTCGGCATCAAAGACTGTTCCAAGCCCAATTGAGATAAGATACGTGCTACAACAAAGTCGACCATATCTTCGATAGACTTTGGTTGATGGTAAAAACCTGGGCTTGCCGGGAGGATAACTGCCCCCATACGCGTGAGCTTGAGCATATTCTCTAGGTGAATTTCTGAGTAAGGTGCTTCTCTGGGAACTAGTATCAACTGACGACGCTCTTTCAAAGCCACGTCAGCGGCACGTTCGATCAGGTTATTACTTGCTCCCGTTGCGATGGCTGATAAGGACCCTGTACTACATGGGCAAACCACCATTCGACTCGGTGCACCGGAGCCAGATGCTAAAGGAGACATCCAATCCTCTTTGCCAAAAACACGAATCATTCCGGGCTCGGCAGAAAAATGGTCACTGAGGAAGGATTCCATTTGTGCTGCTTGTGCGGGCAACTTATATTCGGTTTCTGTGGCGATTACAATATGCGCTGCCTTGCTCACCATCAGGTAAACCGGCACGCTCTGCTTTAGTAAACATTCAATCAAGCGCAGAGCATACTGCGCGCCCGATGCACCAGTAATCGCTATTGATACCGGTTCGACCACCTTAGTCATTCACCTGTTCCTCTAGCGCTTCCACTAACTTGCCATGAATACCTGCGAAGCCGCCATTGCTCATGATCACAATATGACTTTCACCCGAGAGCTTAGACTTTACCTTATTGATTAAGTCATTAAGGGTATTGCCAAGCTCATGCTTAGTGCTTTGCTTGCTTGCCGTTTGAGCAATCAAGTCATCCAACCAAGTCATATCCGACAAGTCTGCCCAAACCACATGATTGGCCTCTTCAGCACTGGCTAATAGCGTCTGAGCATGAACACCCATCTTCATGGTATTTGAACGAGGTTCGATTAGCGCAATAATCATCTTATCCTGACCAACCTTATTACGCAAGCCAGCCAAGGTGGTTTGGATAGCCGTCGGGTGATGGGCGAAGTCATCATAAACATGTACATCATTAACCGAAGCCAACAACTGCATGCGTCGCTTCACACCACCAAAACAGGATAAGGCCTCGGCACCATGTTTTAGACTTACGCCAACATGGCGAGCAGCCAGCATTGCTGCAACACCGTTTTGAACATTATGGTCGCCAGTCATGTTCCAATCGACTTGTACGGTTTCATTTGCCAAGATCAGTTGAAATGAACTGCCTGACTCACTTAGCTTTTTCCAGATAGCTTTATCTGTTGTACTTTGATCATCAGAAAATACTTCCTGCTCAGACCAGCAACCTTTTTCGATTACCTGATCAATGGCCGTCACATTCTCTGGATAAATTACTCGCCCATTTTCTGGAATGGTTCGAATAACATGGTGAAATTGAGTCTGGATTGCAGCAAGATCAGCGAAGATGTCTGCATGATCGAACTCAAGGTTATTAACAATAAAAGTGCGAGGGCGATAATGGACAAATTTCGAACGCTTATCAAAGAAGGCGCTATCGTACTCATCGGCTTCAATGACAAAGAACGGCGTTTCACCCAAGCGGGCCGAACAAGGAAAGTTTTCAGGCACGCCTCCAATCAGGAAGCCAGGCGACATACCCGTATATTCCAAAATCCAGGCAAGCATACTGCTGGTGGTGGTTTTGCCATGCGTACCGGCAACACCCATCACCCACTTTCCTGGCAAGATATGATCTGCCAAGAAGCCTGGCCCGGAAGTATACTTCAAACCTTGATTGAGAATAGCTTCCAGCAAGGGGTTGCCACGACTGATAGCATTACCGATAACATAAAGATCTGCACCAAGTTCTAACTGATCTACCGAAAAGCCGGAAATTAGCTCAATGCCTTGAGACTCCAACTGCGTACTCATTGGTGGATAAACACCCTGATCACAGCCAGTCACTTTAATACCCATCTCTTTGGCCAGCACCGCCAAGCTTCCCATAAAGGTGCCACAAATACCTAAAATATGAATATGCATGTTGAGTCTCAAGTTGTGAAGGTCATTCGGTAGAGGGCTCGAAGCCCTCTATGTAACAAGGAAGGTTTAGAAAGTCGTCGTACGATCGACTTCAATCGCAGCATCCATTGCTTCCAGTAAGGCTTTGCGTGATTTTAGCTTAGTACCGTGATGAGCCTTCATATTCAGCTTTTTATACTCTTCAGCCAACGCTTTAGCTTCAGTCATTAGCTGATCTGCATCGACAAGCTTATCCAAAAATCCTGCATCAACAGCCGTTTCAACATCAAAGATTTCTGCATTCATTACCGAGCGATTAAAGTAGTTTGTCGGGATACGACCACGCGCCATTTCAATGCCTGCCTGGTGCATTGTCATACCAATCGCCACTTCATTCAGGCCTAGCTTAAATGGACCTTTAGCACCAATACGGTAATCGCTACATAAAAGAATAAAGGAGCCTTTGGCAATCGCATGACCGCTACATGCAGCAATAATTGGCGTAGGAAAAGCCAACATTCTACGCGTTAAAGTAGAACCTTCTGCCACAAGCGCAGTCGCATGATCCATACTCTTCTGCATGGTTTTCAAATCATATCCACCCGAGAATATACCTTCCTGACCAGTGATAATAACCACCGCTCCGGTCTCTTCAGCATGATCAAGCGCTTCATTCAATTCTGCAATGACCTGGTGAGAAATTGCATTCACCTTACCGTTTTGAATTTTGATCGTGGCTACTTTATCTTGCAACTCAAACTGTACCAGTTCCATACTAACTCCTAACTATATCTCTTATGTTTTTTGTCCAACCGAGGGTTGTTCGAATTAATGTAATATACGGTCTTCACGCTCTTTTTCTTCAGCTTCGACAATCGATTTAGATAGTGCCCCGGCAGCTTGAACACCCGCACCGATCATTGCTTTCGCTATCGCTGCTTTATGCTCCCCCAAAAAGCCTTCAACCTCTTCTGAAAATTGGATTTCGACCAAGAATTCGCCGTCATCATCCATTCGCTTCAAGGCGAAGCTACCGTTTTCTAATTCAACTATCTCTAAAAATGCGCTACTCATTCAAACTCCAAATTTATATAGAAACCTGCTCACCAGGTAAGTTATATAGTACCTGCGGCCTTCTTTACCATTCTGTTTGTTGCTCTCGCCTTTGCTGAATATAAGTTTTTACTTCTTCAATAAGTTCTAACAAAGTCAGCTCTCTATCACCTTCAATAGCTGTCTCGGTCAAATTAATAACCTCAATTCGAGGCACACTTGCTTCTGTGCTAGCTGCTTGCCTAGAATGCGGCGAATTTTCTCTGTAGAGCAGAGGGTCAACAGATAAAGCCAACAAGCGTTGATACCAACTTCCTTGCTCCTGCTTCTGCGCAAACAGGAACTGGCAATCGGGCATATTCTGCGCCAATTCTGAAGACTCATCTTGCAAGGCGTCAGCAGGGATCTTTAAATAGGCTGATAATTCTTCTAGCCAGGCTTCCCAGGCATACTTCAAACTCAAACTAGCGCCAACAACGGCAGCCTGTGCAAGCGCAGCATTAGTACTTGTCTCTGCCTGCTTTGCTTGTGTTTGTGCTGCATACAAATAAGTGTTCACCCTGCTCTTAATATCACTCACCTAAAAGACTCCGTCGACACACACTTACAGCCCAGAAACCCTGTTAAATTGGATTTCCAGACTAATACCTGAGACTAATAAACGCTCCAGTATACCCCATTCAGAGCATGGGGTCATGACTGCTCTGAATATGGAACTTTAATTATCCTGAAGACTTGCTGAATGGGCATTCATGCACTTTAATTAGTAATCATAAATACATCCCGTGGAAAGACCTTTTCATATGACAACACGCGTCCTGATCTGCGACGACTCCAGCGTAGCTAGAAAGCAAATGGCGAGAACCTTGCCAAGTGACTGGGAAATAGAAGTTTCATTTGCGAAACATGGTGAAGAAGCATTGGCAGCCATTAAAGAAGGCTTGGGAGACATTATGTTTCTCGACCTCAACATGCCAGTCATGGATGGTTATGAAACCTTAGAGCAGATTCAGAAACAAGATTTGCCAACGATGGTAATTGTCGTATCAGGAGATATTCAACCTGAAGCACATGAACGCGTTAAGGCTCTAGGCGCAATCGACTTCATTAAGAAACCTACTTCGACTGAAGCGCTCACAGAGCTACTTGAGAAATTTGGCCTTTACAGAGCACCAGAGCCCTCAGCCGCTCCTGCTACGCCTGCAAGAGCACCGATAATTAAGAAAGGTGAAATCGGCAATATTGGCACCCGCGACTGCATGCAAGAAATAGCGAATGTCGCAATGGGACAAGCAGCTGACCTACTCGCTCGGCTTTTGAAAGTCTTCGTAAAACTGCCTATACCAAACGTTAACTTGCTCGAAGTTAGTGAGTTAGAAATGGCCTTATCACTCACCGAGCAACAAGACACCTACTCTGCCGTTTGCCAAGGTTTTATCGGTTCGGGTATTAGTGGCGAAGCCTT
>NZ_LWFZ01000329.1:0-732 GCF_001635225.1 Oleiphilus sp. HI0086 | reverse complement strand
ATCTGTAATCTTAAAGTAACGACCCCAGTATATTTTGGAGTCAGCCTTACCCGTATTACCACCTAGAGGTCCAGATCCATCAAAGCCGTTACCATTGTTCTCAAGATGTAAGTCATCAGGACCTAAGTAACCCTGGATACCTAATTGACTAATCAAGGTAGTTGTACCAGCAGCACCTTGGTCGGGACCCTGACCATCAGTATCTAGACCAGCAGAACCTAGCTCATAACTTGAACTTGCCAAGCCAATTGCATCGATTTCAAGACGAAAGTCGACAGCATGCTCTAGGACTAGCTCTGCAGTATGAAAATCGTCTAATCCAAATCTACCGTCAGCTCTATACTGATCGATACCGCCTTCTGAAGCCCAGCCATCAGTAAAGTCAAAATGGATTACCAAATCACCATCACCATATGTGCGCTTATCGTCAATTACAGCGTTATCACGAGTTGAGTCAATACCGTTTGCAACACTAACAAACGTCGTATCAGTATTCCCATCATTTACATACATCTGAGCAATATCACGCATATTGGAAAAACCATATGCAAGCTCATTATCACCGTCGGTACCATCACCGGCGATGTCAATCTCAAGCCGTAAGTTGTCAAGCATCGTACCTGCAGAGCCCGTACCATTACCCAACGAGTTACCACCCATACGGATACCTTGAATCAACAAATAGCCTGCATCGTGATATGCGAACTCTCCGATCTCCCACTGACTTTCTAC
>NZ_LWFZ01000328.1:0-404 GCF_001635225.1 Oleiphilus sp. HI0086 | reverse complement strand
AAAGAAAAGCGCATGCAGTTCGAGAAAGATCGTACCGAGAAGTATCAGGATTTGTGCAAAACTTTCTTAGATGAAAATGCCAAGCGAGAAGGCGTACAAGTTACCGACTCAGGTCTACAGTACGAAATTCTGGAAAGTGCAGAGGGCGATAAGCCTAGTATTGATCAGACTGTACGCGTTCACTATCACGGCTCATTCATTGATGGCCAGGTTTTTGACAGCTCTATTACCCGAAATGAACCCGCTGAGTTTGCATTAGATCAGGTTATCCCCGGTTGGACGGAAGGTTTATCAATGATGCCTGTCGGCTCAAAGTGGCGCTTTGTAGTACCCTCTAAGCTAGCCTATGGTGAAATGGGCTCGCCGCCAGCAATACCGCCTAACGCGGTACTGGTATTCGATGT
>NZ_LWFZ01000327.1:0-708 GCF_001635225.1 Oleiphilus sp. HI0086 | reverse complement strand
AACAAGATCTTTATTAGCGTACTCTTGTACAAAGTGCTTTTTTCGTTCCTTTGCCCATTTTATCGCGGCATCGACTAATCCTTGTTCATCTTCAGTGAAATCGCTCATTCAGCACCCATTACCATAGTTGACCAGTTAAGTTTGCATGTAAGCTAAAAATAATCAACTGTTGATAGTGGTATTGCGTCAGTTTAATAAATGAACTCAAAGGAACTAAGTTTATTTAATTTTGAACCGGGGGCGGAGCCAGAAACTCCAAATAAATAAGGAGTATCTCTCTTAACGCAAAGGCCCGCATAAGGCTTAGATATTTAGAGTCTACTTGCTATAAGTTTTCACTATTGCAGTCTTTGGTAGAAAGAAGCTGCTTCAAATACTCACCTTCTTCCTGACTAATCAACCCAACGATATTGTATTTAATCCACCCTGGTATCGGGTCATACCCACCAGCTAAAGCCGCTTCTATATTGTCAGTCTTATCGGCCAGGTATTTCAAAAAATAATCTGCTAATGACTCTCTTAAACGAATATTTCGGCAGCTTGCAACCAACAGCATGCTTTCAGTCACTGGGTCTAGGTTTAGTAAATCGTCAAATAGGTATCCATCAATTATGACACCGCCCAAGCTAAGTACAATCTCTAGTATCTTTACTTTGGCTATAGGATAGCTGTAAGACCTATTAATAGCGCGGTCAGGAAGTTTAAGTT
>NZ_LWFZ01000326.1:0-368 GCF_001635225.1 Oleiphilus sp. HI0086 | reverse complement strand
ATACCAGGGAGAGTGGTTTGAAGGCAATATGCAAGGCCGCGGCACCCTCACCACCACAGACGGCGATACCTACATTGGTGAGCTTGATGAAAATGAGTTTAATGGTGAAGGAACCCTAACCAAAGCTACCGGTGACATCTATACAGGTTTCTGGATTGATGGCGTGCTCAATGGGCAAGGCTCTCTTACAACCAAGGGGGGCCTACTATATGTTGGCGGCTTCTCAGACAATTTATTCCACGGTAACGGTTCCCTAACCTACCCGGATGGCGGACACTACGAAGGTTCATTCTCTAACGGTATGTTCCACGGCAAGGGTGTCGAAACCTATGCGAACGGTAAAAAGTATGTCGGACAATTTATTGATG
>NZ_LWFZ01000325.1:0-598 GCF_001635225.1 Oleiphilus sp. HI0086 | reverse complement strand
TCAGACGATATACGAGTTCCGCGGCGCAAAACCCGAATACATCATTAACGGCTTTTCCCAACAGTTTCCAGGGACGCAGAAGCTCAATTTGAGCTACTCATTCCGCTATGGGCATTGCGTTTCTTTATTAGCGAACCACCTGATTTCCCACAACTCAGGGCGACAAGCACTGCTTTGCAAATCACATGAGTCAAACCCCTCTACCCGGGTAGAAGTACACAAGTCTAAAGATGACCCCAAGACAGTGATTGATATCCTCTCAGGCACCCCTTCTCAGGATTTGTCTCAGTATGCAATTCTCACGCGAGTTTGGAGTCAGACGGTGGGCATTGAGCTCGCGTTGTTAGAAGCCGGCATCAATTACCATATGGATGGCTACCCCGGTGTATTCCACTCCAATGAAGCGCAAAGTATTTGCGCACTGTTGGAGTTGGCATGTGGACACTTTAAAACCATGTCTACTGAGCAACGGGCTTTGAAACTGGACCTTCTGTTTCATTTTCCACATGTGGGTTTACCCGACACACAGATCAAGGCCTTTTGTCATACACTTGCTCAGCATGACAGCAATTGGGGACAATTGACCAAGGAAGCCATA
>NZ_LWFZ01000324.1:0-619 GCF_001635225.1 Oleiphilus sp. HI0086 | reverse complement strand
CCTTTTTTGTTTGATTTATAGTCTTACTGATATTGTTTTGGTTGTAATCGCTCTCGTTCAAACCGTGTTAAAGCTTTCAACGGGAGAGCCTAGTGAATCTTTAAAAGATGCCGGTAGGACTTTGGGNTTGTACCTAAAACAAATTAGTGAATTCCTGAGCTACGCAAGTGAAGTGAAGCCCTATCCATTTTCTGATTGGCCGCAAGCAAAAGCTAAAGACAAGCTTCTGGATGAGATTAAGTAGCGATGAAGCTCTTTATTTCCAGGCATGGTGAGGCATCATTTTATGCAGAAAGCGACTTCTCTCGCCCCTTGACAGAAAGAGGTGTGCAGCAGACAAGTGCTTTAGCAAAAGAGCATTTGAGTATATTAAGTGAGGTGAGCCAAATTTGGGTGAGCCCCTTACTAAGAGCTCAGCAGACGGCAAAGGTTTATCAAGACCAGCTGAAGTGCGATGTTCATACCAAGCCTTTTATTACACCCGACTCCTCGCCGAAACAAGTGCTTCGTCAGCTTAATCAGGCCGGAATTGATAATGTGCTGTTGGTATCGCATCAGCCATTGGTCGGAGACTTAGTGAGCCTATTGGTTGAAGGTAATACCTATCAACCTCATCCTT
>NZ_LWFZ01000323.1:0-489 GCF_001635225.1 Oleiphilus sp. HI0086 | reverse complement strand
GTCCTTAGACTAAGAATTGCATGTGATTAAAAATTTGCTTGCTTGTATGCCCACTCATCCTTTTAGAGTAGGCTTTGATGTTGGTTTACATTGCAATGCAAACTCATTCGGTTTGATGGGGTAAGCCCTTCTTGCTTGTAAAACACCAAAAGCTATTATCAACTTCGCCTCACAGCATTTAAATGGTGAATTGAATTTTTCAATCATAAAACCACGTATCTATAAGTCTTCGGTAAAGACGACTTTTGATTATCGTAGAGGCCTGTGTGATAAAAGCGTCGCTTTTGTTCTAGGGAGGGATATGGGCTCAGCCATCTCATTTCAGGAAACCTTGTACAACGATATTCCTGACATTGTCGTAGAAGTTGGGTTTAAAGGAGAGCCTCTACCCGGAATGGAAGAGATAGGTGAATACTATCGCTGCCCAGTTAAGTTCGAGCAAAACGATAATTATTTGCTCAATGACATACGTGTAATGGATATCGTCAT
>NZ_LWFZ01000322.1:0-451 GCF_001635225.1 Oleiphilus sp. HI0086 | reverse complement strand
AACAATGTATCAGGTGTGCGAAAAAGCCCCTCGAAGTCATACTCAGTTAATTTTACCTATGGTGAAAGACTGTTTGGGCCACGGTAAGTTAAAAGCTAAAAATCTGGATGCGCTTGCTTTTGGTTGTGGGCCAGGTTCGTTCACGGGTATTCGTATCGCGACTGGTATCGCGCAAGGCTTGGCCTACGGAAGTGACTGTCATATCTATGCCATATCTAATATCCAAGCTCTAGCCCTACAAAGCTATTTGAAGTACGGTATTTCTCAAGTGCTTGTAGCAATTGATGCACGTATGGATGAGGTGTATTGGGCTTGCTGCAAAGTGGAGAAACAGAGCAACGGGAACGAGGATCCTTATTATCGGGTGGAGACTTTGGGTATTGAAAATGTGACTAAACCTGAATTAGTGAGCTTGCCTGACGCGATCACGGATGGGCCTATTATTGGTGTC
>NZ_LWFZ01000321.1:0-420 GCF_001635225.1 Oleiphilus sp. HI0086 | reverse complement strand
ATCTGGGGCTATTGCGGTATTTTGAGCTTGGGTCATGGTGCATTTTTCGCGCTTGGTGGCTACGGCATGGGCATGTATTTAATGCGTCAGATTGGTGACCGTGGTGTCTATGGTCACCCTGAGCTACCTGACTTTATGGTCTTTCTGAATTGGCAAGAGCTACCTTGGTTCTGGCAGGGTATGGATCAATTCTGGTTTGCGATGATCATGGTGGCATTGGTGCCTGGCTTGCTAGCTTTCGTGTTCGGTTGGTTGGCATTCAGGTCTCGAGTCACGGGTGTATATCTATCGATCATGACTCAAGCACTGACTTATGCATTGATGCTGTATTTATAATGATCATACATGGTTTTTGTCGGGACCAACGGCTTAACAGATTTCAAAGGGATACTAGGCTTTGATTTACAAGCAGACAGCACG
>NZ_LWFZ01000320.1:0-16580 GCF_001635225.1 Oleiphilus sp. HI0086 | reverse complement strand
GAAAATAGAGGCTGTTGTCTTGGACGGTCAAAAAGTTCTCTGGCGGCAACGAGTTGCAACACCAAAAAATGATTATGGGCAAACCTTACAGGCAATTGCGAGTCTAGTTGGTGAGGCGAAACAGGTCTGTGGTTTGAGCCAGGGTGAAGCAATTGGCATTGGTGCGCCCGGTGCACTGACAGACTCCGTGACGGGGCCGAGAGTAATGAAGAACTGCAATTCCGTGGTACTGAATGGTAAACCCTTGCTTGAGGATCTTAAGCGCCTACTCGCTTGTGAGGTCTATCTGGAAAATGATGCAAACTGCTTTGCCTTAGCTGAAACACTTGCAGGAAGTGGCAAAGAAGGGTTCGGCGCACAAGTGCCAGAGATTAGCTTTGGCGTGATTCTTGGGACGGGTGTTGGTTCGGGCCTTGTCGTCAACGGAAAAGTGTTAGCTGGCTTACATAGCATTGCCGGGGAGTGGGGACATAACTGTCTGCCAGCTCTTGAGTTGGATAAATTACCCGAGCCAGAGAGAGGCAGGCTTTGCTATTGTGGTCGCAAAGACTGTATTGAAACCTACTTGTCGGGGCCAGGTTTAGCCATGAGCTATCATCTTAGGTACGCTCAGGTACTTAGCTCTGAAGAAATTATTTCGGCTATGAGAGCCAAAGATGCCAAGGCGGCAGATATTTGGCAAAGCTACTTGAACCAGCTGGCTGCTTCGCTTGCTCAGGTGGTTAATATACTTGACCCGCAGATCATTATTTTGGGCGGTGGCATGTCCAATATTATCGAGATCTATTCAGATATAAATGAGCGGATGGCAGCGCATGTATTTACCGAACACGCCAAAACCCCGATCGTTTGCGCAAAGCTCGGGGATTCGGCGGGTGTCTATGGTGCTGCCTATCTTGGTGAAGGCCAAGGTGGCTTGAAAGGCTTTGGCTAATGTTTATAGCAGCCCCAGCTCAGCCATGCTCACGACAAGAGAACCCGCGACAATCATATGATCGAGCACGCGTACGTCAATCAACTCCAAAGCTTTAACTAAACGTCGGGTAAGCTCAATATCGGCTTGGCTCGGTTTTGCTGAACCGGAAGGGTGGTTGTGACAAAAGATAACGGCAGCGGCATTGTTTTCAATCACTTTGCCGACGACCTCGCGTGGGTAAACCGAGGCAGAATCTATTGTTCCCTGAAATAGTTCTTCGAACTTCAATACTTGGTGCTGGTTGTTTAAAAACAGGCAGCCGAATACTTCTTGCTTCTTGTGGATAATCGCACTGCGTAAGAAGTTGCGAGTTGCTTCAGGGCTGGTAAGCGCATCGCTTTCCTGAATTTCATGATGAAAGCATCGCTTGCTCATTTCCAGCGTAGCTTGTAATTGAGTGTACTTGGCTGGGCCCATGCCGGGATGAGCGCAGAACTGCTTTTGGCTTGCACCAATTAGCTGTCGTAACGAGCCAAAGTGCCGGATTAAGGCGCGCGCCAGTTCAATAGCGCTTTGCCCGCGCGTGCCGACGCGTAAAAATATGGCAAGTAACTCGGCATCGCTCAGACTTTGTGAACCAAATTTGAGGAGTTTTTCTCTAGGCCGCTCATCCTCGGGCCAGTCTTTTATCGACATCACTAAATCCTTTTAGTTGAAGGTCTTATTTTAGGTATATGGTAATCATGTACTACAATTACCGCATTATAAATTCCGAAAGGCAAGCTAGATATGATGGCTTTTGTGTGATGGGCGAATTTGTTGCAATTGTTCACGAAATGAGCAATTTTGTGCACCTACAGCATGGTAGTCTACGTGCGCCATAATTTTGTGTAGTCCGGGCGCTTAAGAATTCTTATCAATCTTGAAATAACTTAGTTTAGGTGACATGTGCAGCGCAGTACTCAAGACTTACTTTCATATGATGATCAACGTGATGCTGCTGAGCTTCTTTATGGGAATGCCTTTTCTGGCATATTAATATCGATTATTGCTTCCAGCTTTTTAGTTTATTTTTACGATAATCCTGTTCTGCAAGAGTTTAAAATTACCTGGTGGTTAGGGATGATGAGTTTACTGCTTGTTAGGCTGATTGACTGGGTATCCTGGAAGAAGCATTTATCGAAGACTCACTACGACGGCAAAAGGTCAGTCAGACGCTTTATTTATGGGGTCAATCTAACGGCCTTAATGTGGTCTAGCTATGCCGCTTATGCTGTGAGTTATAGTCCCTTGGTTGAGAAGGTAACGATTATAATTGTGATTTCAGGGATGGCCGGTGGGTCGGCTATTGTGTTGGCTGCTCATAAACTTACGTCCATGTTTTATACCTTTGCCTTGTTGTGTCCTGTGTCGGTGGTGTTCTTACTCAGTAACGACGCGACCGATCAGAATATTGGTGTGTTAGGGCTTAGCTATAGTCTCGTGATGCTCATCATTTCAGCTAAGTCAGCAAACTTTGCTCGAGATGCGATTGCTTTAAAGAATGAAAATGCCTTGTTAGTAAATCGTATGGAACAAAAAGTAGAGCAGAGAACGCAGAAAATTTATGAGCTTTCTAATTTAGACTCACTAACCCATTTGCACAATAGGAACTCTTTTCTGAAGAACCTTAAAGCGAGTTTGCAGGCAAGTGATGAGAAAAGGAGCACCCTGAGTTTATTATTTATAGACCTTGACGGTTTTAAGAAAGTAAACGATACCTATGGGCATAAGGTAGGGGATCAAATTTTAGAAGAAAGTGCTCGACGGCTTCGTGAAAAAGTTGCCAATGAAAGTTTGTTATGCCGTTGGGGCGGTGATGAGTTCCTGATTGCCATTGAAGATTGTAGTAGTGAAAAAGCCATCTCACAGGCCTACGAGATAATTGAAATTTTATCTCATGAACATCAATCAAATGAGGGGATATTGCCGGTTAGCGCGACGGTTGGGATTAGCTTATATCCCGAGCATGAGCGCTCTGAAAGCAGGTTGATTCAGTTTGCTGATACGGCAATGTATCACCAGAAAAAAACAAAACCCTCAAAAGTTTGTGTGTTCACACCAGAAATGGAAGCTAAACACCAATATGAGCTTGAACTGAAAAAAGGATTAAATGATGCGATTGATAAGGATCAGATGCGTCTTGTTTTTCAACCGATCGTATCAACAAATAATAGTAAGAACATCGCATTTGAAGCTTTATTGAGATGGGATTTTGAAGGTAAGAGCATCCCTCCTGATGAGTTCATCAAAATTGCTGAACAGTACGGTTCAATACATCGAATAGGCGTATGGGTTCTTAAAGAGTCGTGTAAAGTTGCGCTTGCGTGGCAAAGTCTGAGGCGGGTTTCAGTTTGTATTAATGTTTCAGTGATTCAATTAGAGGATTCTGACTTCTTGAGCATAGTTGATGAAGCTGTACAAGAAAGTGGTATTGACCCTTCGCTCATCTACTTGGAAATTACAGAATCAGTATTTGCCAAAGATACTGAAAAGATGATGGAGACCATTTCGGCTATACAGTCACGTGGTATCAAAGTTTCGATTGATGACTTTGGAACAGGATACTCTTCATTATCCGCTATGCAGGATTTAGCGGTAAATACGGTAAAAATTGATCGATCATTTATCACGAAGTTGGATACGAGTGGTTTTGCTATTGTGACAGCTGTTACGCATGCCGCGCGCTTGCTCAAGTTTGATGTTGTGGCTGAGGGGGTGGAAACTGAGGCTCAGTGTCGTAAACTCGTTGAGTTAGGCGTGGAAAAACTGCAGGGTTATTACTTTTCCAAACCTCTAGAGCAAGAATTTTTGCTCGACTACTTAGAGTCTGAAGTAAAGTCTCAGTGAGCCCAGTATTTGTGGCGCACATTTCAGAAAAAATAAGCGTGCTTCTGATACTATCTACAAAAAAACCGATAGCCTTGGCGCACTAATTAAACAATATTAAGGGATAATATGTCTGTAAATACCGCATTTGAAAATATGAGCGATCAACAACGTACCGAGATCGAAGCGGCCGCTTTTCGTCGACTGCTAAAACACTTTGACGACCACAAAGAAGTGCAAAATATCGACCTAATGATTCTGGCTGACTTCTGTCGTAACTGCTTAGCAAAATGGTACATGGCCGCTGGCGAAGAGCAAAGTGTTGAAATTGACTATGATCAGGCGCGTAAAGCCGTTTATGGTATGCCTTATTCTGAATGGAAAGAGAAGCATCAATTGAAGGCAACGCCTCAGCAGCTCGAAGCTTTTGAAGCGAAGCAGAAGTAAATCACTCCTGCCTAAATTTCTAGACCCAAATGCTTCTTGGCAGCTTTGACCAGCTTTGGGTCGAGAGCGGGTGGTGTGATATCAACACCTTTCACAAGCTGATCATTCAGCTTCTGCATGACAGCAACTCGCATGCTCCACTTATGATTAGCGGGTACTACGTTCCAGGGTGATGCTTCGGTACTAGTGAAACGGAACATATCGTTGCTTGCGTGTGTGTAATCGTCCCATTTTAGCCTATTTCGGATGTCTTCTTCTGTTAGCTTCCATTGCTTTTCTGGTGTGTTTAAACGTAGTTCAAAACGCTTAAGTTGTTCTTCGGGCGTGATATGTAAAAAGAACTTGATCAGGTGCACGCCGTCATCAGTCAACATTCGCTCAAATTCATTTATTTCTTGATAAGCTCTCTGCCAAGCTGTTTCTGGTGCAAAGCCTTCTACTCGCTCGACAAGCACCCGGCCGTAATAAGAACGGTCAAAAATGGCTAAGGTGCCTGGCTTGGGAAGACGGGTTTGAAAGCGATACAGGTAGTGTCGGCCTTGCTCATCGGGGTGAGGCGCTGATATCGGATAGACCCTAAAACCGCGGGGGTCGAGCTTTTCGCTAATTCGCCTAATTACCCCACCTTTACCTGAGGCGTCCCAACCTTCAAACACGATAATTGCTCGTTTGCCTTGTCGATAATAGGCTTGTTGGATTTGGAGAAGGCGCTCCTGGCAGCTTTTAAGTGCTTTTGTGTATTGGCTTTTTGATTCAATGAGAGCTTGATCAAAATTCACCTTAGAGAGGTTAGGAGGCTTTTGTTCAAGGATAACGGGCGAGGCTGGGTGAGTGATGTTTTTCATTGGTATCCTGTTTTGTTATTTTACCTTCGACTTCAGTACAAACGCTTCAAAGTCCTTGTCGATGCCGAATACATGTCTTTGTAACCACTCTCGCAGAAATATTGAAATAGATTCACGAACCAGAGCGTCAAACTTACCCATACTGTTTACCATGTCATCCAGTTCATCACGAAATTGATTGTGCGCTTTAATATGGGCTTCGGTTTTGGGGTAGTTAAGTTGGAGCATGTAGGCTTCTTCGAGACAGAAGTGGTGGTCGGCGTAGCTGGACAGCCGGGTAAAGATTTCTTGGCCGGAATTAGGGGCCTTCAAGGCATCAATCAGCCTGAAAAGCTCTTGGTGCTGAGTGTCTTGCCAAATTAGCTCGCTGGTCTTTTCCATTACTGAACTCTACCCAAGTGAAGGTGCACGTTAGTATGAGTCTAGTTTAGAAATAGAAAAGTTGTCTGCAAATTGAACGGTGTAATATTAGGCGTTATTGTAAAAAATAAGGGTCTTACTCTGTATCGAGTTAAACATCCCGGCTAAATCTGTAGGCAGAGCCTTTCATGGCTCGCTGAGGTTTAGCGCGAGGCATCGACTAGCGAGGGGTGGAACCCTCTGCCTACATGAGGCCATTTTTTAGCTCTACAGCGCCTAACGTACTGCACTATCGTTTAAGGGGATGTATAACTTTATCCAAGCCCTCAATTTTAATCTCAAGCGTCAGTTCAAGCAGTGTACCTAGCTCGCCGCTCGGAAAGCCTTTTTTTCTGAACCAGAGTAAATATTCTTCAGGTAGATCGATTAAACGACGGCCACCGTACTTCCCGAAGGGCATTTGTGTATTGGCTATTTTTACCAGGTGCTGCTTTTCGATCATGTGTTGATAATAACTCGCATGGCTTGAACTTCTAGCCCTGTTTTTTCAATATATTCCTGACAAGCACTTTGTCTGTGACGCAGAGCGTCGATTTCTTCGTCGCGAATTAAAGGGTTCTTTTCCTGGAGGCTAATCAGGCGCTGAATTTCATTACCTAGCTCCCTGTTCATGTCTTCGCTAGCTTGGCTGATCAATGAAGGAACCGAAGCTTCGGCAGTTTTTTGAGCATGCTCAAGTAGTGTACCAATATCGTTACGGATCTCTTTCAATACGGCATGCGCCATCGATCGCTTAAGCCCTTTGCAGAGCTCATTAAGCTGCTCGTAGGGTAAAACTTCGCTAAGGTCGCGGCCGGTAATATTAACAACGATCCGCTGAGGCGATACCGGCAAAAATTTGTCAAGCTGCAGAGACTTTGGTGCCATGCTGTTCAGCGCGAATATGGCTTCCAAAAATAAAGTACCAGGTTCAACACCTTTTACCGACATGGTTGCCAAGGCTGCATTACCAAGCTCTCCTGTTAAGGTTTGCTCGATTAGATCGGTCACCATCGGGTGTTCCCATGAGACAAACTCGACATCTTCCCGGACAAGCGCTTTCAAACGGTGGAAGGTTAAGGTGTTGCCTTCATCGTTTAAGCCGGGAAAGTGCTGCTCCAGCATGTGCTCTCCAGGGCGAATGATCAGAGTCTGGTCTGACTGGTACTCTTGTTCAACACCGTAAAGGTTGAACTGCTTTTCCATGTAAGAGGACAGGTCCTGGCTTGCTTCCTCAGATTCGATCAAGGCAATGATTTTCTCGGCTTCTTCAGGATTGCAGGAGTTAAGCTCAAGTAGGGGGTCACGACCCGTTTGAAGAGCTGCCATAGCCGCATCGCGATGCTCACGGGCTTGTTTGATAAAAGACAAGGCCTGATCAGATTGAAAGTCACCTTCGCTTAAGTAACTTTCCAGTTCGACGGCAAACTGTTCATAAATTGCAAAGCCTGCCGCACAGCTGTGAGTGAAGGCATCCAGAGCCTGGTCATACCAGTTGAATAAACCCTCTTGGCGGCTGCCAGGAATGAAGGGCACATGAATATTGACGTCATGTGTTTGCCCGATTCGGTCTAAGCGGCCGATACGTTGTTCGAGTAGGTCAGGGTTCTCTGGTAAGTCGAATAACACTAAGTCGTGTGAAAACTGGAAGTTTCGGCCTTCGCTGCCAATTTCTGAACAGATTAAGGCTTGTGCACCTTCCTCTTTATCAGCAAAGTAGGCAGCGGCTCTATCACGTTCAATAATACTTAAACCTTCGTAGAAGGCTGCTGTTCGCAGGCCTTCTCGTAGTCGAAGATAGGACTCCAGCGCTAAAGCCGTTTCAGCACTGGCGCAGATGATCAGGACTTTCTCATCTCTGTTATCTTTCAGGAACTGGGTTAGCCAAGTGACTTTCGGATTCTGTTTAATGCCGGCTTCATCTTCAAATTGATCATCACCAACAGCTGCATCGAGTGGGTGAGGCTGTAGGATTCTATCCGGGAAGCCTTCAACACCTTGGCGAGTATTGCGGAACAGTATTCTACCGGTGCCATGCTGATCAAGTAGCCTTTGTATTGCTTCCGGAATATCGATATTTTGTGCATCATCACCGAGTAGGGAAAGGGCTTTAATTGGCAGTGACGAGCCGTCTTCAAGACCTTGAAGCTCTCCGACCAAATCAGAGATTTCCTGATAGTTTTGTTCTTGCTCAATAAATTTTTCTAAGGAGTGAAAACGGTCAGGGTCGAGCAAGCGCAAACGGGCGAAGTGGCTCTCGATACCGGCTTGCTCAGGCGTAGCCGTAAGCAATAGTACGCCGCGGCTTCTAGCTGCCAAGGCTTCAATGCACTGGTATTCGATGCTGCTTTCTGATTCGCTCCAATGTAAGTGATGCGCTTCATCGACAATCAGTAAATCCCAGTCGGCCGCTAAGGCTGCGGTTTTTATATCTTCATTAATCAGGAAGTCCTGATGGCAGAGAACTAGCTGCTCGGTCTCAAAGGGCTTTTCGATACCTTCTTCGGTCAAACTATCAAAACGCTCACGATCAAAGATAGAAAAGCTGAGATTGAAGCGGCGTAGCATTTCGATCAGCCATTGATGCACCAGTGTAGAAGGAACGACGATCAAAGCTCTTTTGGCTAAACCATTGTGCAACTGGGCGTGGAGAATCATGCCTGCTTCAATGGTTTTACCTAGTCCTACTTCATCGGCTAGCAATACTCTCGGGGCATGGCGCTTCGCGACAGTATCAGCGATATATACTTGATGAGGAAGTAAGCTTGTGCGTGAACCAAGCAGCCCATCCGTTGACGACTGCTGTAAGCGGTGCTTGTGCTGCAGCGTTTCATAGCGAAGTCGGAAGGCTCTATTTCGGTCATAGTGGCCGCTAACCAGGCGCTGAAGTGGTGAGGTAAATTGGATAAAACAGTTAAGTTCAACTTCACTCAGTTCTTCGTGTTGAGAGCTTTCTTTATTTTCAACAATGTAAGTAATAATGTCTGCGCTTTGGTCGAGGTCGAGAACCAGGTAATCGATATCTTCATGGCTGGTGATCGTGTCGCCAGCCTTATACACTACACGGCTGATAGGCGCGTTGACGCTGGCGTAGGTGCGAGTTTCCCCGGCTGCCGGAAATGTGATCGTCACTCGGCGGTTTTCAAACTCGCTGATGATTCCTAATCCTAATTTGGGTTCGGTCTGGCTGACCCAGCGTTGGCCTATGATATACGACATTTTGGCGTCTCTTTACAGTATTCAATAAGGGAACAAATATGGCGCGAATACTAACAAGAAAAGCCTGTTGATAACACAGATGAAGGTGAATGGAGGAATAATTTGAGTATCTATAGAACGCCAGAAAGGGAAGAGTATTACTTTCACGAGGGCTGCTATATCTTGGAGATGTTAAATACTGACGATGATCCCGCACTTTCGATTGCGCGAGCTAGAGTTGAACCGGGTAAAACAACGCGCTGGCATGCCTTAACAGAAGTCAGTGAGCGCTATGTGATTCAGCAGGGTTCAGGCAAGGTTTATGTTGGAGATCTGGAACAGCAGGTTAGCGCTGGGGATGTAGTACTGATCCCGCAAGGCATTAGGCAGAAGATATATAACGACGGGGAGGGTGACTTGGTGTTTTTAGCTGTGTGTACGCCACGCTTTATGCCTGCGTGTTATGAGGACTTAGACGTATAAGTTGTATCGGCTCAACCCCGACCTTACAGTTTGAAATACCGAGCGTGACATTACCAAATAACATGGCAAAGGCGTATTAGGTCCGCAAAGTTGCCATTCGGCTTTGATCATAAAGCTTGAATATTTAGGCCACAAGCCACCAAAGCAGTACCTTTGGGAAAGTGAAAGATGCAAACATTCGTTTTAGAAGTAACTATCCGATATTCTGTCACTCTTCAGCCTTATTTGTATCAGGTTAATACAGTCAATTTTAGCTTTGAGACATTAACGAAGAAGAGATGAAGTGAATGCCGTTGAAAACACTGAAATTTATCGCCAAGAGTACACAACCATAGTTATCGCTTTAGTTATATTAAGGCCAGATGAGTGTCTGATAGAGTTTATTAAAAGTGCTTTTGGGATATTAGAACACTTTTTTTAGTCACTAGAATCGAACCTTCAAGCGAAAATAATTGTGCGTGATCCAATAATATATTCTTCACGTACTTTATTGTTCTTCACTCTATAAGTTGAATTTAAATGAAAAAAATTACTGGCATGCTTTTGACAACTTGCTTATATACACTCTCCTTTCAAACAGCATTAGCCCAGGACACAAAAACAGCTATGGTGCCCTTACCTTCAATTGATGACTTTACGCGGGGCAATGATGGCTGGGCCTTCGGACTTGGCCTGGCTGTTGAATACGAATCAGCCTACGAAGGGTCTGATGAATTTGGCGCAGAAGTCGATCCTGCCGGTGCGGTGCAATGGCGTAAAGGTGATAATATTTTCTTCTGGGCCGGTGAGGCGCTCGGGTGGCGTGGTCTTCGTTCTGACACATGGCTATTCGAGGCTGTCGTGGGCTTCGATGAGGGGCGTGAAGAAAGTGACTCTGATGACGGTCGTTTGGATGGTCTCGGTGAAGGAGATGAGGGAACTGAACTAGTTTTGCAAGCACGCCATGCTTTCGATACCGACTGGCGTTATTGGCTGGATGCTCGAGTGGTGACCGGTGAAAACGGAAGTCTTGGTCTTTTTGGCGTGGGGCACCGCTTCGGTGGTCAGAACGACGGAACCGGCCATGAAATTGCCATCGCTTTGGTATTTCACGATAGTGATTATGTCAATAAAGATTTTGGTATAGATGCAGAGCAGTCAGTTGCATCGGGACTGAATGAGACCGACCTGAGTGGAGGATTTCGCTCGTTTGGATTTAATTACAATTATCGCCATTATGTAAATGAGAATTGGCAGGTTTTCGGCGAGGCGGTTTATGAGCGTTATAGTAGTGACATTGCGGATAGCCCAATCGCACGCAACAACTATGAAGCTGAGGTCGGCGTTGGATTCATTTACGTTTTCTAGAACACCTATCAAGTATTCACCTAGAAGCCTCATTTTTAGTTTATTTAATAAACAATCAAGCTAGCTCAAATTATATTAGGGAAGACCCGAAAGCCGACTTAACACTTTGTTAAGTTGGTTGTTCACCATCTACAGACATCACCCAGGAATTTGAAGCCAGTAACATTCGGCCAAACCAAAATCAACCTTCAACGGCAAGTTTTGGCACTTTGCTGACTAAGTTTGGGCAGGGTATTTGTAGGCTCTAGTCGAAACCGCTATTTCAGTAGGTCAGACTGCGTGCCAACTTTTACATATAAGTATTATGACTTTGTAGGCGGCCCGTCCTCGGGGCGCTTGCTGTGCCACGGGGCTTTCAAACGATTCCCTGGTTTCGGTTTGCGCGACTGGAGGCCCCGCCTACATAAGTATGGCTATTTTTCAATCGAGTCTGACCCCATTGAAAAAATGCTTTAAGGCATTTGGATTTGGCTTCCGCCTTGGCCCGGTACGACGATCTGAGAAGCCTGCTCACGACGCATTTCTTGAAGTTCTTTCATTGTATCTTCAAGCGACTTGTTTGCTGCTTCGCCAAAGTTAGCTGCCGCTTGACCCAGAGTAGAACCTTGAAGTTCGAAGTTCAAAGGAAGTGGTCCAGCTGGCGTCATCATTTGAGTGCTGCCGATAAACAGAACGGGTCTAGCGCTGTCTGCGTCGCCATTTGCATCGACAGGTGTCATGCGACGAATAGTGCCGACTTTGTTGTCTGTATAGACTTCTTCAAGATAAAGTTCATCAGGGTTCATGCTTATTTCAGGCGCGTTGTCGCTCATAATATTTCCTTAGTACGCTGTAGTCTGTATTGATGTGCCCGCTATCCTATCATGAAAATTGAAAAGCACGGGGCAATTTTGATAGGAAATAGCCAGCCTTTACTGGCGGCCTTGCTCAATCATAGTTCTCATTTGTTGGGCCTTGTCGGTATCGTTTTTCTTAAGGGCCGAGTCGAGTAAGTACCGGAGAATTTTTTCTCGCTGGATTTGCTTGAGATCGTCAGTTGCCTTGGAGGTTTTTTTAGCTAGTTTATCTTTTAGTATTTTATTGAGTAGGGATATAAACTTGTTTGTTATGTTCTGATCCAGGAAGGCTTCAATATCAAGAGGTAGAATAGCGTGGTGATCATTCACCCATAGTTTGAAGAAACGCTTGGCTTTAGTTTCTTCTCGCCCCTGCAGCTGCAATAGTAATTTACTATACAGTGCTCTGTAGGTCGTAACGGCTTCACTACGCTGCTCTGAGTTGTCATCAATTGTATCGAGCAGGCGCACCAGACGCTGGTGCATATGCTCCATTAGTTTGAGCATTTTGTCCGCGTCAGAATAGTGATCCAAAGCGTTTAGCTCGTCTAGAAAGCGCTCGATTTTTGCGAAAAAGTGTTTAACCTGCCGTTGGCTGAACAGTTTTTCAGGTTTGCGTGTTAACTCGGTTATCTGGCTTTTCAGTCCTGAGTAATCTAGTTCGCCTTGATTTAAGGATGCCCTGAGCACATAGCGTTCGAATAGCTCACTGTCCTTGCTCAATAAAGATAAGAACTCTTTTGCTAGGTTCTGTTTATCTTGACTAAGCAGGTAGGCAAGTACCCGGCTTTTGTCGGGGCCTTTGGCGAGAGATGATATTTGCTGGGTATTCCGGTTAACATGCAGACAGAGTGCTGCGCAATGTGGGCAGAAGTCAAAGCCATCAGACTCTGGACATTGGCAGGCACCTTCGACTGTATTATTCCGATAATTGAGCTTGACCTCAAAGCCATTTATTTTAGCTTTGGCAGTTGTCTTGTTTGACTCAAGCCCATCTATGAGAAACTGTTCCAGCTGCTGAAGAAGTTCATCAAACCGTAATTCACCAATCAACTTGGCAAGTTGTTCGTGGGGGATGATCGGCGGGTGTTGATCTTGTAAGGGCATCTAATCTAATTATCCAGGCCGAGAGAGTCTGCAGACATGATATGAGCGCTTTCTTCCTCTTCGCTATATTGTATGACCAGTTTGCCTTGCTTTAGCGCCTGTTGCACCTGAGACTTTCTTGTTTCCAAAGGGGCTTCGACATCATTGAGTCCCCAGTCTCTTAAACAATAGTCGTTTATTAGGCCATCTAATGCATCCGGGCTTAAAAAAGAGGGGTCGATAATCATGTTAGAACCTGGTGCATAAGAGTATATGTTTTACTTATTCCGGCTAAGAAAGCTTGGCACTCATACGTACCCTGGATTTATTTGCACGAGAACGCGTTGTACGTTTTCTCTTGTCTTGACCAACTTTAAGAACTTGCACTGGAACGCCGTTCAATACAGAGGTGCCGCTCAGTTTGTCTACATATCTGTCGTCTGTTAGATCATTGACACTAACCCCGGGCCGCTTGCTTGCAACAGATAGCATTGAGCCTTCGCGCTGGTGCCCCCAGCCGTGAGGAATGCTGACAACGCCCGGCATGATATCTTCAGTTAACTCTACTTCAATCTCAAGCTGTCCAACTCTGCTACTTACGTGAGCGAGTTCTCCGTTTTTAAGTTGTACTTGTTTCGCGTCGTCAGGGTGGATCATCAGAGTACAGCGATTTTTACCTTTTACCAGGCGCCTGCTGTTATGTAGCCAGGAATTGTTAGAGCGGACGTGACGCCTGCCAATTAATAAGAGTTGTCCGTTTTCGGCTTTGTGACTGTCAAGCAGTTGCTCGCCGCGTTTACGTAGGCGAGTCATATCTTTTAAGTAAGTATTCGGTGCGAGTCGAATTCGTTTCTTCACGCTGTAGAGCCGTTCGGGTAGGCGAGATTGCAAGGGGCCTAAGTCGATACCGTGAGGGTAATTAAGTAAAGAGCTAACACAAAGGCCTTTGCTCAAACTTCTGTTTTGAGAACCATAAGGGCTGAGATCCAGAATCTTCCGGGCTGGGTGTTTGCTTGGTAAGAACCCCTGTAAGGCATCGACCAGGAAACGCCCTGCTTGGCTAGTGCCAGGGAGCTGCGTACCATAAGGGCCGGTACGAAGGATGATATCCAATAAGCCGTCGGGTCCTAAGCGCTTCAGTGATTGGTAAGAAAATTGTTCACCAATAATTTGCTTAATAGAGCCTTTGCCAAGTCGGTGCTGAAGCTCAAGCGCTATTTGCCAGTCATGACGAGCAGACTTATCTACCTCGAATAAGGCGGGTGAGTATTTAGCGACATTCCGAACACCAAGCAGGTTAAAAACAATATCATAATGAGACTGCTCCAAAGGCGCAGTCGGAGGCAGGATAATATCGGCATGCTTTGAGGTTTCATTGATATAAAAATCAATAGAAACCATGAAATCCAGCGAATCGAGGGCTTGATCAAGGTGCTGACCATTCGGGCTGCTGAGCACAGGATTGCCAGCCATGACGATCATCATTTTTATCTGCTCATCACTAGGCAAGAGGATTTGGTCAGCCATGGTGCTGGCAGGCAATTCTCCACCAAATTCCGGTAGACCTGAAAGGCTCTGATAACGATTATAATGGCCTTTTTGGCCTGTCCATGCTGCTAGCTCAACCATATCTGCTGCGGGTTTGCTAAACATTAAACCGCCGCGCTCATCCATATGGTTTGTCAGAATATTTACCACATAAACTAACCAGGTCGCCAGGCCACCAAACTCCTGAGTTGAGGTGCCCATTCTACCGAACAGGCAAGCCCTTGGGGTGGTAGCCAGTTTGCGGGCTAGTGTTCTGATATCTTCGGCGGTAACACCTGTAATGCTGCTCACGTGCTCTGGGTTGAAGTCGGACGAGATAAGCTGTATTTCGGCGATCCCTTCAAGATGGCTTGATAGCCGGCCTGTCTCGATTAAATTCTCATTAAATAAAGTGTTAATAATTCCGAGTATCAGGAAGGCATCGGTACCGGGTTTGATGAATAAATGCTCGGTACTTGTTTTGACTGTTTCAGTCTTTCTTGGGTCAAGTAGAATCACCTCACCGCCACGCTTAATGATTTTCTTGAGCCTTGCTGAATAGTCAGGCGCGCTCATTAAACTACCATTTGATGCTGCCGGATTACTGCCGAGAAGAATAAACAAATCCATATGATCAATATCAGGCACTGGGAATAAATATTGATTCCCAAACAGTTCCAGATTTGCCTGCATATGCGGTAGCTGGTCATTGGAGGTGGCAGAAAATTTATTGCGGGTACGCAGTGCTTTCAGCAGCATTGGTGCAAATAGAATATTGCCGTGATGATGGGTGTTCGGATTACCAAGGTAGGCACCTACAGCATTTTTACCGTGCTGTTGTTGAATATCACCAATTTTGTTTGCAACTAAATCAAACGCTCTGTTCCAAGTGATGGGTTTCCAGCCATCTTTGGTTTTTAGCTGTGGAACTTTAAGCCGGTCCGGGTCTTCTTGTATATCTTTTAAGGCGAGCGCTTTCGGGCAAATATGGCCTTTGCTTAACGGGTCATCAGGATCGCCCTTTATAGAGATAATCTGTGCGTCTTCAACTTTGATCGCGACACCGCACATTGCTTCACAAAGGTTGCAGGTGCGGTAATGAGTAAAAGCGTCTGAGCTAGGCATAGATTTGATCCGTCATTGAATGGGTGCTAAGAGTGAATGTACACCACTATTGTTGTTATTGAACAGCTAGTCAGGATTATATGCCTGCCATAAACGAGAAGTCTAGACGATTAGAACTATTCATAGACTTACTGCTTTGTGAATCCCGCTTTGTTGCCTCCTTAATGATTTGGGCTTGGCTATTGTGCTAGGCTTTCGTCTGCACAATATATGAACTTCTCCATTTGAAGATGACCGCAGCAACTGTAGGGTAGGCTAGCAATGAATAAAACAATCGTAATAACCGGAGCCAGTGATGGTATTGGCAAGGCCTTGGCATGGGAGATGGCAAAGCGAGGTTATGATCTTGGTCTTAGCGCACGTAGAGAAACCCTGCTGCAATCATTAAAAGCCGAGATCCATAAAGCCTACCCTGAAGCAAGGATAGAAATAGCGCGGCTTGATGTCACTGATACTTCGCAGGTGGATGAGGTGATTAAGGGCTTTCAATCTTCTTTGGGGCGTTTAGATATGATCGTTGCTAATGCCGGGATTGCCCGCTCAGGCAAAGCCGAGATTGCCTCTTTAGATGACCAGCTCGCCGTAATCAATACTAATCTAAATGGTGCTATCGCTACCGTCAGGGCTGCGCTTAAAGCATTCCGGACCCAAGGTGGTGGGCATATTGTGGCAACCGCTTCCGTTGCGGGCTATCGAGGTTTACCAAGAAATGCTGCGTATTCTGCTTCAAAAGCGGGTTTGGCTACCTATATGGAGGCGGTTAGGCTGGAGACCTTAAATGACAATGTTGATGTGAGTGTCATTAACCCCGGTTTTATCGATACGGAAATTAACCGTAGTTTGCCCAGCAGGCCCTTTGTTATCAATGTAGAGCAGGGCGCTAAGCAGTTTGCCGATCTGGTTGAAAAGAAAGTTAAAGCTTCTACCCTTCCTCGAATGCCTTGGGCGATTGTTGCGCCTCTTATGCGTGTTTTACCGGATTCTCTGATTGCTAAAATGTAGTTTTGGTTACTAGTCACTTATGCGCTCGAAGGTCGCCGGGGTTGAACTGATCGGTGGGTGAATCTGGAGTGCGTGATGATCGTGAAATTGATTTATCTCATTGGCTGGTCGTGGCAGTGCCAGCCAGTCCTTCACCTTTGATGCTTCGATTAACAAAGGCATTCTATGGTGATAAATTCCACAATTAGGGTCGGCTTCGCATGTGAGGGTAACAAGCTGGAAGCCACCTGAGTTCAGTGGAAATAGTATTCCTGCCATAAACAGAACGTCGTCTATTGCCGGTGAAAAACGGTGTTTTATTTTGTGCCCGGGCTCTCCTGTCCATTCAAACCAGGCCGAGCAGGGTACTACGCAACGGTGTAGTGCATAAGCAGAACTAAAGGTCTTCTTGGTGGCGACGGTTTCTGCCTGAGCGTTGAATATGGTGTGATGTGCCCAGTGAGGGTTGATCCCCCAGAGAGCAGGCGTTTGCGATAGCTTCTCATGCTGATAGTGAAGGCA
>NZ_LWFZ01000319.1:0-532 GCF_001635225.1 Oleiphilus sp. HI0086 | reverse complement strand
ACACAAGGCTACCGAGTACTCGCTTTCGCTATGAAGAACTTAAATGACGGCGACACTTTCGATCAGGAAACGCTTGAGTCACAGATGACTTTCCTAGGCTTAGCCGAATTGATCGACCCTCCCCGAGAAGAAGCCAAAGAGGCCGTTCAACAATGTAAAACAGCTGGTATCACACCGATAATGATTACCGGGGATCATCCTGCAACAGCTTTGGCAATTGCGAAACAACTCGATCTGGTTCCAGCTAACGAGTCAGCGAATAGCAGTGAACATCACCCCAGTGTCATTACCGGGGCTGATATGGCATCGATTGATGATATTGAACTCCAACAAACTGTTCAGTCAACGCAAGTTTATGCGCGAGTCTCACCAGAGCAGAAAGTCCGACTGGTAAATGCAATTCAAAGCAATGGCGAATATTGCGCAATGACTGGAGACGGAGTGAACGATGCCCCAGCACTCAAAAATGCCCACATAGGTGTCGCTATGGGGAAGAATGGCACTGACGTAGCTCGTGAAGCTTCTGATATGG
>NZ_LWFZ01000318.1:0-221 GCF_001635225.1 Oleiphilus sp. HI0086 | reverse complement strand
TTGCTACGGATAAGTCTCAGCCTGTGGAGGTGCAGTCTGTATGAGTGCCATGACACAGAACAATACACAGATCATTGCCACGAGTGGACGTTCCTTATCAGACTTTCATGGTGGTATTCACCCGGCGGAAATGAAGTCGCTATCGAGCGAGACAGCGATTACTGAGGCGGGCATTCCGCCACTACTTGTTTTACCTTTACAGCAACATATTGGTCAAGCCT
>NZ_LWFZ01000317.1:0-382 GCF_001635225.1 Oleiphilus sp. HI0086 | reverse complement strand
TGCCAATGGACGATAAAGCGCTTGCCGTTGATAGTGCAGCGTTAGAAAGCTTTGCTGGCCAAGACTATGCCGCTTTGATAATTCCTCAGCCAAACTTCTTTGGCTCGTTGGAAGATGTGAATGCTTTAACCAACTGGGGCCAGGCAAATGGCATGTTGGTTATTGGCGTCGTTAATCCGACAGCTTTAGCGCTATTAACGCCTCCTGGTGAATGGGGAGATAAGGGTGCCGATATCGCCGTGGGTGAAGGTCAGCCATTGGGTATTCCTATGGCATCGGGTGGCCCGTATTTTGGCTTTATCTGTTGTAAAGAAAAGCTGGTTCGCCAAATGCCAGGACGTATTATTGGTCGTACTGTCGATCTGGAAGGTAAAGAAGGTTT
>NZ_LWFZ01000316.1:0-308 GCF_001635225.1 Oleiphilus sp. HI0086 | reverse complement strand
TATGAATAAACTCAGTGACGCAAGTGGAAACTCATAGTCCTTTGATGACGTGTTTTGGCTTTTGTTATTGCGCAATAGCGCCGCATAGATGCGAGATCCATGCTGAAGGTTAAGGCTGGCATAGCGAAAGCTGAGAGTGATAATGAGCAGCGCAGCAATTAGAGAGAACAAGGCCGGATAAAAGTTACTTGGCAGAACCAGATGGACGGCACTGCCAGTCAGGTAGCCAGGCAAGATATAAAACGGTGCCCAAATGGTTGCCGAGAGGGCATTGAAGACAGTGAATCTGGTTTGAGACATTCCAAGCA
>NZ_LWFZ01000315.1:0-346 GCF_001635225.1 Oleiphilus sp. HI0086 | reverse complement strand
CAAACTGGCATTTAAAGCCTGTACCCCCAGCATGTTGGGGCTGCCACACTCAAAGCGTTTTGCGTCCTTTGCTGGCGTCCATTCGGGCGAGTCGTAGTTGCCGCGCTGTTCGATCATATGCCAACCGAATTGATTGATCTTCAGTGTTTCGATATGTATGCCTTTCACATAGAAAAGCGCTAAACCTTCGGCGGCCATCATCCACTTATGTCCATCGGCAACAATGAAATCAGCATCGATTAAGGTTTGATCGAAAGGTAATGCGCCCAGACTTTGTATGGCATCCACACAAAGGAGGCATTGTTCTGCTTTGCATAGCTGGCTAAGAGACGGGAGGTCAATTGTA
>NZ_LWFZ01000314.1:0-321 GCF_001635225.1 Oleiphilus sp. HI0086 | reverse complement strand
AAAAAAGCGGAAACTAAAAACTGCGCTCTGGTCCAGCTAAACAGGCTTAACATCAGGACGCTATATAACGTATATGCACGAGGAGACCTATTGTGGAACGTGAATCGATGGAGTTTGACGTACTCATTGTCGGCGGTGGCCCCGCTGGATTATCAGCAGCCTGTCGTCTAAGACAAATCGCTGAAGAGACTGGTAATGAAATCAGCGTATGCGTTGTAGAAAAAGGATCTGAGGTTGGCGCCCACATCCTGTCTGGCGCAGTTCTAGAACCAACAGCGTTAAATGAGCTGTTCCCTAATTGGAAAGAAATGGGCGCACCAT
>NZ_LWFZ01000313.1:0-273 GCF_001635225.1 Oleiphilus sp. HI0086 | reverse complement strand
TAGCAGTCATTGGGCGGCGTCCTGGTCAATACATAATCGTATCTTCAATCAAATCAGGCAGAGTGATAAAACATATTCAGCCTGAACAGGGTTTCCACTTCTACGGGCATGCTCTTTACACACCTGATGGACGTTATTTGGTCAGCACTGAAAATCACATAGATTCGGGTCAAGGAAGGCTTTTTGTGAGAGATGTGCTCAACGATTATCGCGTACACGCCCAGCTCTCAAGCCATGGTATTGGTCCACATGAAATAAAGCTCTGCAGCGACA
>NZ_LWFZ01000312.1:0-793 GCF_001635225.1 Oleiphilus sp. HI0086 | reverse complement strand
AAACATCAGTATCGGCCTTGGGTATTCACCTTGGCTTTAACAGTCGAGATGGTGATTAATGACTGACAAACTCTCGACATTAGAAAACACAAGGCTAAGCCGAAGACAGCTCCTTGGCTCTATAGTCGCAAGCAGCTTACTCAGCCCATTCAATGCCTTCGCCAAGGAAAACGACTCAGAATTGCTCATTAGTGCAGCTAGGGATAGACACGGTCAGCATTGGGTAATTTGCTTACAAGGAAATGGCGAACCTGTCAGTCGGCTTAAGCTTCCCGCCAGAGCTCACCAGGTGATCAAGCACCCTCATAAAGAAGAAATAGCAGTCATTGGGCGGCGTCCTGGTCAATACATAATCGTATCTTCAATCAAATCAGGCAGAGTGATAAAACATATTCAGCCTGAACAGGGTTTCCACTTCTACGGGCATGCTCTTTACACACCTGATGGACGTTATTTGGTCAGCACTGAAAATCACATAGATTCGGGTCAAGGAAGGCTTTTTGTGAGAGATGTGCTCAACGATTATCGCGTACACGCCCAGCTCTCAAGCCATGGTATTGGTCCACATGAAATAAAGCTCTGCAGCGACACGGATACTTTAGTTATTGCCAATGGAGGTATTCTCACACACCCGGATAAAGGTCGTGTAAAGCTGAACCTCGATACCATGTCCCCTTCACTAACTTATGTCTCGCTTACGAGTGGTGACTTACTAGAGCAAGTAAAGTTAAAAGAGGAATACCACCAGCTGAGCATTCGTCACATCGATATCAACCAAAGAGATGAAGTGGTG
>NZ_LWFZ01000311.1:0-297 GCF_001635225.1 Oleiphilus sp. HI0086 | reverse complement strand
CACGGTTTCCGCAATAGCTTCACCTAGCTCGACACTGGCTTCGCCAAGGCGGTCTATCTCATTGTCGCCTGGTAGTGACAATGACTGAAGTTTCGACTTAAGCGAGCTTGAAAATGGTGCGCTAAATGATTCAATACTGGTGGTTTTGTTTTCAGATATTGAGGCAAGGACGGTATCGATTCCGTCCATGCTGGTGCCAGACATGACGCCTATATATAGTTTGTCTGCCATATCAGGGACTCTATCTGTACTTACTGATTAGAGGCGACTTGATAACTTTCTGAAAAGGTCTCGAGC
>NZ_LWFZ01000310.1:0-761 GCF_001635225.1 Oleiphilus sp. HI0086 | reverse complement strand
AAATCGGTAATCGTCGTGATATTAGTGATGTGGGCGATTGTACTTGGGTCGCCTATCTGGAGTGAAAAGGGTTTGCTTGACTCAGGGCGGTGTCTGATTGTTTGTCCGTGACAACCGATGGCGCAAACATCGCTACTATTCTTGTTGGCTTTCTTGAGTAAATCGTTCACGGTTTCCGCAATAGCTTCACCTAGCTCGACACTGGCTTCGCCAAGGCGGTCTATCTCATTGTCGCCTGGTAGTGACAATGACTGAAGTTTCGACTTAAGCGAGCTTGAAAATGGTGCGCTAAATGATTCAATACTGGTGGTTTTGTTTTCAGATATTGAGGCAAGGACGGTATCGATTCCGTCCATGCTGGTGCCAGACATGACGCCTATATATAGTTTGTCTGCCATATCAGGGACTCTATCTGTACTTACTGATTAGAGGCGACTTGATAACTTTCTGAAAAGGTCTCGAGCTGTGCCAGGTATGAGTGTGTTGCTTTCTTAAAGCGAGCAAGCTCCTTTTTAGGGATAGGGCTCGCGTGTGGCAGTTTCACCTTTAGAGAGTTTTTGTGGACACCGTTAACTCTAAATTCATAATGAAGATGGGGCCCTGTTGAACGTCCTGTGCTACCGACATAGCCAATGATTTGGCCTTGCTTAACGCGCTTGCCCGAGCGGATGCCGCGTGCGTAGCCATTCATGTGAGCATAAAGAGTGGTGATGCTTTGTCCGTGTTGGATGATGACAGTTTTACCGTAACCACCTTTTCTG
>NZ_LWFZ01000309.1:0-26577 GCF_001635225.1 Oleiphilus sp. HI0086 | reverse complement strand
TTCTTTAAACTCTTTTGAATAATGCTTCACTCATATTCTCTTACCGCCTCCTATTCAATTATTAAAAATTAACAGAGGCGACAACTATCCTGACACAGGGGGTTAATATCACCGTCAGCATTGGTGTAAGTATAAATAAAGATAATAAAAATGAATTCGATGTCTTATTTAAGGAAGCTGATTCAGCGCTATTTAAGGCGAAAAAAAATGGGCGAAATAGGGCAATACTATACTGAATATGTCACTGTATTCTAAGTTATTAGACGGGCACTTAACTTCTAGAGCGCTCGATATAGTAGTTTCCCTTTTCGCTCACAACTGGCGATTTTCTGATATTTAAATATGATCGCTTTTAACAAAAAGAAATGGGTATTCCTGCAATACTAAAAGGCCGCTTTTGCTCAAAAGCCAGCATTGACTCAAGATTCAAACTGGCTGTTTTACCCCTATCTAGATAAACCATCTGAACGACGAGTTTGCGGACTTTTTTGCCTGTGGGTGTTGAATTGCTATGCCGAGTGCCCCATTTTCGTCTGTAAGATCGAATTCTGTCTATCACGACCTTTATCGCGCCAGATCGAACCTTTTGGCTACAAGTACGTAACAGTATACCATTCTGGACTGAGCCCTTTAATTGTCCATTTCAATTCGAATTGGCACCTATGGAAGCCTGTCATCACTCATCAGAGCACTAACGCGCTTACGCTCTGTTTCATCAAAGTGATAGGCCAACAGTTCAGAAATGGATTGCTCCTTATCTTGTTCACTTAAGCTAGAATCTAAGACAGTTTTTCGCTCAGCGGAAAAGCTGCTAAGTCTCTGCGACCATTGCGCTCGACGTTTGTCTAAATCGGCTAGCGCTGCCGCAGCCTCACTCCCTAGCATGTTCTCCCGCAGCTGATACACTTCGCTAGCGGGCGCATTATCGGCTTTCATTTTTCTAACTTGTTCTGATAGCAATGCATGTTGCTGAGCGCGCTGCCTCGTTGCTCTAATGTCCTCTGGTAGTTCAAGGCTCGCTATCTCTATATGTTGTTGTTTTTCTGTTGCTGTTAGTGTTTCATCACTGTTGATTTTTAACTGCTGAATCAAGAACCTGTTCTGGATATCTTCAGAAGCAAAGAATGCTTCATATTCAACTTGATCAAAGAAGCGCTCTCTGTAGGTCTTAATCTCAGACTGCTGAGCTATCAGTTTATCGACCATATTTACTCCCGAATCGTATACAACAAAACCCTGCTGAAGCTCCTCGATACCGATTTTGTAGTCAATATAACGTTTAAGTAGGTCCAGAGCTTGTGAACGAGCCGGTTCGCTTAGCTCTGCTTTAATAGTTTCTTGGATTGAAGCAATAACCTGCTCTAGTTCATACTCTCCAAGAGTAGATAGGAAATATTCGAACATATCTTTAAGACCTTCATCAGCCAGCAAGTTCTGACTTTCATCAACACTTAAGTTGTGATTCACATCAGTTCCCGCGAGTGATGAAGAAGAAAGCGCTTTGATACCCTCCACTTCATAGGGTTTGTGATACAAAGACTCGTTAATTTTTCTGGCTTCTATCATAGTAACAGGCGCACTATCCGAGCCTATTTCTGCGTAACCAAAGTATTCATACAAAGCAATCGATACCACGAAAATGACTGCTATCGATGCAATCGACCCGGTTTTTATCGTCATAATAACCTCTTAAAAAAGTGGGGCCCATAGGACCCCAAAACGGCATTTCCAGTATAAGCTTGCCTGATTGCCCAAATTGGAAAGCACATAATTCTCTAGGAATCGTTTATAGGCCAGCCTTCTTAAGGCGGTTAGCATGTTTCTTAAATAAGGTCTTTGGATCAGTCTCGAACAATGATGTTAATCCTAAGACATGATTATTGGCATCAATGTGGTTCATGAAGTAATCATCACGAATAACCTGGCCAAAGTGAGATGCACAACGCCCGGTAATACCGTCGTTATCTTCACCTGAATCAAACGCTAAACCTGTGATGGCAAACAAGGGATCTGAAATATCCCCAACAGCAGTCAGATGACCTGTGCCACTCCATGAATAGAGCTTGATATCTTCGCCATTGATCGTCACTTGCGAGGGCCCATTACCACACTCAGTTGTCGGTAAGCCATGCGTGTAAGTTGCATTGTATTGTGCTGCACCTTGAGCATTAAACTCTCCCAACATAGCGTAAATATCAGAGTCGGACTTTTTATTGTCCGACAACAAGTTAACTAGATCACCGACTGCATTAGCAAACGCGCCAAATAACGTTCCACGAATTGTTTCTGGTGGAGCTAAATCTGTCACCAAGTCTGCAATAGGCGAACCAGTATGTGGCGTATGCATCGTAGTAACCGACGCAACAAGGTCAGGACGTGTTTCCATTACATAACGCGAAGTCATACCACCCTGGCTATGACCCATTAGGTTGAACTTTTCGATTCGTCCACCGGAACTTGCTTTAATTTCCTCAAGCTGAGCGATCAGCTCTTCACCTCGGCCCACAGAACTATCAAAAGCATTGATCTTAGCTACATAAGCTTCACCACCACGACTTTCAATAGCGCTCGGAATCTGATGCCAATAATCGACAATAGAAATTGAGTCGAAGGCAAATATTCCAGGGACTAACATGATTGGATTTTCTGTTTTCGTGTAACTAAAATAATCAGAAAAGAATCCTGCTTGTGTCGGAGCAGCTGCTGCACATGTGAGAGCAGCCGTTAATGCGAGTGTCTTTTTCATAGATATATCCTCAAATTTATTTTTATACTGAGTTAAATACCAGCCTTTTAAACACTGACACCAAGCCCTACTACTTCGCTTGTATAATCTGATACTCCCCTCGTTTTTCTATCACTAGTGAGTTTTGGTTCTCATAACTAACATGAAAAAGAGGACTATTTTCTTCAAAAGGCCTATCTTTAGCGTACACACGTACCGAGATCTAATAACAATGAACAAGAAGTCTCTCCTGTATCTATGGGAAGAACGAACGCTCTTTATTGGCAGGCTTGAAGAGCCACTGAACTTGTCCCAAGGCGCTGCAACTCTGACCCTGTCACTGGGCGGTCCTATTAAAGTTGAGTCAAAAGATCAGAACATTTGTTTTGAAAGCACATGCGTATTACTAAAACCTGGCTGCTCTGTAACGATAGATACACAACATCAGGTCATCGCAAATTGTAATCTAGATGTTATGGGACGGGACTTTAGCGCCTTATCCGACCTCTGCCGCGATATGGGCCAAGGGGTTTTTAGCGAGTTTGGCAACGAACAATTATTCAGACAGTCTGTTATTGATATTTACGACTCAGAACGCTCCACGAGCGAAACCAAATATGAGATTGATAGCCTATTCAAAACATGTGTAAAGAAGCCTTTTGACAGTGATAAACGCGTATCTAAGGTAGTCGATTTGATCAAGGATTCTATTGACACAAACCTATCTATTGAGAGTCTCGCTGATACAGTGAACTTGTCAGTACCTGGACTCACCAAAGTCTTCAAAAAACAAACAGGCGTACCCATACGCAGGTATCGTCAATGGCATAGGTTATTTGTCACCGCAGTCGAAATCAGCAGAGGAAAGAGTTTAACCGACGCCGCCATTGATGCGGGTTTTGTCGACCTATCTCATTGCACCCATACTTTTAATATGATGCTAGGCATGAAGCCGTCATATTTTTTATCCCAACCAGAGCGAATTATTGTGATGACTGAAAATAAGCAGCGCCTATCTTGTACAAAAAATTGAGCGAGCCAGACTCTAAAGCTCATAGTAATCAGTCGCCTCAGCGAGGGTTGGGACTTTCTGTCTACATGATGAGGTAGTTTTATATCACTCCCTGCTCACGCAGCCATTGCTCACTCCTAGCCATCCCTTCTTCAAGACTAACTTTAGGCTGATACCCTAGCTCTGCACTGGCCTTATCATGGAGATATTTAGCACTAGGCCTTGATAGCATCGCAACGGTAGAAGGATTTAATTCTGTACGTTTACCGACAAGATGAGCAATTCGCTCCGCGGCAAAAGCGATAGGATAAAGCACCTGTTTGGAAAGTGTTCTTGCCGAGTCCAAACCTAACATTTTGGCTAAAAAAGAAAAATACTCCCGATTACTCACCTGCCCCATGCCTGATAGGATATAAATCTGTCCGATTGCCTTGTCTGAGTTCAGTGCCAAATAACAGCCCTCGACCAAGTCATCAATATACACTGGGCCGAACATACCTTCTTTCGGGGCGATGAATTTCTTTTGCTTCATCATGTCAATTGGCGTCACGGTCCAGGGTCGGGAGCCCGGACCGTAAACATCTGCAGGGCGGATAATGGTGGCATCCACTTTTCCAGCGTTATTATAATTCAGCACCAGGTGCTCGCTAGCTAGTTTTGAGTCTGAATATTTCTGACCACAAGCCCTCAAGGCAGTATTTTCATCCATTGCTCCGGTGTGACTTAAGCCCAACGCGGCAACGGAGGAAAAGTGCAGAAAGCGCTTTTTGTTATCACCCTTTGCCGCTTCATCTAATACAGTCTGCGTACCCAACACATTAACGCGCCAGGTTTCCTCTTCTGTTGCAGCATTAGAGACCACTGCAGCCGTGTGAATGAGGGTGTCACAACCAGCTAGCATGTCTCGCCATCTCTCTGGCTCAAATAAATCAGCTTGTATGATGTTTTGTTCCTGATTGGCACTTAGATCAATCCCACAGGTCTCGATACCTTTTTTATTTAGGCAACGCGCCAGACTTTGTGCGATAAAACCTTTTGCGCCGGTAATAAATACTTTCTTCATTGCGGCCTGCCTATTATTTTTGTTGTTTCAATACGTTTCTGACAATCGAATCAATATAGAAATTAACTAGCTTTACGGGAATCAGTCTGTTCATCCAATAGGTCATCCGGGCGAGCTTGCCTGGAATGATGTAAAAACGCTTCGATTCCAAGCCTTTCATAATATCGTCAATCGCATGCTCCAAGGTCAGTGCACCGGCTGTAAGTTTTAGCTTCAAGGTAACCGGGTGAATAGTTTTGTGTTCTTCATGCACCATCGGCGTATCAACTTCTGGCGGACAAATCACTTGAACCGCTACACCTTCAGGCGCGAGTTCGGTGCGCAAGGCCTGAGCTAAACCCACCACCCCAAACTTAGAGGCATTGTAAGAGGTATAGGCATAAGTACCGACCAACCCTGCCATAGAAGCCACCAAGGCTAACTTGCTAGGCACTTTGTTTTTCTTCAATAAAGGAATAGTCGCCTGAGCAAAGTTACGAGAACCAAAAAGGTTAACTGTCACAACAGTCTCAAACTCTTTAGCTGGTACAGCTTCAAATAAACCAGTGCGATTAATACCTGCACAATGCAAGGCTATCGTTGGTAATCCCACATGACACGCCGCTTCTGAAACTACTTTAAGCAGGCCATCCAGGTCTGTCACATCGGCTTCGTAATAGGCAATACCCTGACTGGAGTTATGCCTTAGATCCTCAATAAGCGATTTTGCCTGCTCATCAAAATTAAGGTCGAATAGTGCCAGGTTGGCACCATTTTTTGCGTAGCGCCGTGCGATTTCCTGGCCAATGCCACTCGCTGCACCGGTGATATAAATTGTTTTTTGATTCATTAGTGTGCTGCCTCTGATCCTTGTTTTTTATTAGTCATCGAAGCTTCCGGCGCGAAGGCATCCTCATCGATACAGAGTATCTTGGGTAGTTCCCTTCTATTGCATAAACCGGTAGATTGGCATTACTAGAGCACACTTTACCGTCTTGGGTAAATACCATATCGCGTAAGAAGACCATGTGAGTGGGGCTAAGGAAACTAATAAAGTAGGCTAACGCACCATACAACACAGTCTATATGAGACTAATAGCGACATTCAAAACCTGAGCGATTAAGAACACCACTAAAGAATCAGACCTCTACTAGCGCTTCTATCAAATACAGCTCTTTAATCTTTTCAGGCAACTCAATTATCTTTCTCGCTTCAAGGTCCATCCAGCCCACCACACAACGATGAACTGCCGATAGTTCACCATTGGCCTTATAGATATTTTGTAGCATCTGCACAGTTTTGGTAAAACCTGTTGGCTCACCTGGCTCCACTGTTACGCGCAACTCATCACCTATATTAACTTCGGCTTTGTACTCAGTCTCTTCCTTAAAAAGAACGGGGCCTACATTATGTTGCTTAAACCACTTCGCCGTCATACCGATCTCATTAAGAAACGCAACTCGAGTATGCGCACACAGATCAGAATAAGCAGAATGCCTCATATGCTGATTCGCATCACAGTCAGCCCATCGCACTTCAATAGTCTTTTCATATAACGCTTCAGTTTGCTTGCTCATAACGACCTCTTTACAACGAGTGATCAAAAAATTCGAGTTCAGTATGCAGGCAGAGAACACATAAATACAATTCATTATTATTATGTATGTTATGATTTTAAATTATACCAATAGCTGTGGGTTAGCCTTGCTCATGAATCTAGTCACACTTCGCCAGTTCGATCTGAATAGCCTTGTAGTATTAAAACTGTTGCTGGAAACAAAGCATGTCACACGGGCGGCAGAACAATTAAACCTCACACAATCAGCAGTTAGCCGAACCTTGGGTAAACTAAGAGAAGCCTTTCAAGACCCATTACTTGTGCGCTCTGGAAAAGGTTTATTACTGACTAAGAACGCTGAACAACTGCTTCCCTTAGTGAATCAGGCACTCGAGCAAATCAGTGTTTTACTTGACCCTATCGAGTTCAGCCCTAAAGATTACGAAGGTACCTTAAGACTTGCAACGACCGACTATGGCACTAATAACCTATTACCAAAATTAGTTCCGCTATTGCAAGAAGCCGCACCAAAGTTAAGTTTATCAACAGTTGATTGGCGCTCAAGCCTACTCACTGAGCTTGAACATAATCAGGTAGACCTGATGATTGGTGGCGTCACCTCTCCACCCGATAACATACACCAACGCATCGTTGCTCAAGATAACTACGCAGGCGTTATCAGGAAGTCTCATCCCTCTGAAGGAAAGATAGACTTACAAGAATATATTGGGATGAACCATATCGTAATTAGCTCCTCAGGCACCAGCAAAAGTCCGGTTGATGACTACCTTAAAAGCATTGGTCAACAACGAAAGGTCGCGCTCACGGTGCCACACTTTTTTGCTGCGCTGGAAATCATCGCCGCGACCGATTATATGATTCTGTTACCCAGTGGTTTTATTCGACGTTATGTCGACCAGGATAAGTTTACCGTCGTTAGCGCTCCTTTCCCCATTCCACCCTTAGAGATCGCCATGTTTTGGCACGCACGGATGCACCATGACCCAATGCATCGTTGGTTCAGACAGTTTATCTATGACAAACTTTATGCGCGGCATGATAGATATAAATAACCACATATCGAGACATATTCCTTGTATCACGTCAGTAAGAAACAATGCCGAGCAACTCACATTACTGGTCTAAATTTCAAAGTAAAATGATTTAGACACTGCTTAGTTAGGTAATAAATTCATGAAACATACTGTACTTTCTACCGTTCAATATTTGATGGTCACATTAAGTATTTTTTCTACGACCGTCTCTGCTGAGCTTGAAGCCTATCGAACTGACCTCCCTCCGGCCCTGGACGATAGCGGTTGGGACTTAATGCTAGAAAAAAATGGCATCAAGGTGTTTACCCGCGACTGGCCGGGCAGTGACTTTATTGCCTTTAAAGCAGAGCAAGTGGTGCAATCAAAGCTATCTAATATTGTTGCCAATTTCTCTGATATCAAGACCTTCCCTGAATGGGTCAAAGACATGGTAGACGCATATGAAATCGAGCCCTTTGACGATGAACGTTCCAGAAAAATCTATATGAGAATGGGTTTACCCTGGCCACTGGCTGACAGAGATATCGTCGCAGGCCAGCAACTAACACAGGAAACTGATTCAAAAGTCGTTCGAATTAAAGAATGGTTTGAAGGCGATGCTCTACCCAAAAATGAAGGTGTTATTCGAACACCTAAAGTTAATAATGAACTAGTACTGATTCCTGAAGGCAACGAGAAAACCAGAATCGTCTGGCAAGGGCATACTGAGCCGGGTGGTTTTATTCCGGCATTTATTGTGAACTTTCTATTGGAAGATGTCTTCTACGAATCTGTCTTAAACATGAGACATCGTTTTGAGTCACCTGAATTTCATAAGACTTCTGACTGGGTAATTAACTATAATGACTCGGGAACTGAAAGCTAAGAAAGATGGGATTGCGTTGCCTGTTGGGTTGATGGACTTAGAAGTGCTGAAGACAGACGCCTATTATCTTCTGTTTGATCCAACTTACGACCCCCATACCAATAGCACGCGTTTGCCCAATCGCTTCAATTGTCTCAAGCAATTCCTTCCAAATAACATCTAACCCAGAGTCACGACCAAAACTAAGCATGGGTAGATAACTTTCTGCTTGATTTTCTATCAGGTACAGCAAGTTGATAATAAGCCGATTGTGCTGTTCAATATTGTTGGTCACTGCTTTCTGCTGCCAACGAAACGACAGACGTTTCCAGTGAGTTGAGATACCTTCGAACAACTGATCCTCTATAATTAAGGGGTGGTCGTTCTCAATTACTCGCCACTGATTATCGACTCGTTGCTTCGCCTGCCTGACAGCATTATCTAAAGACCGATCACCATGAAGATAACCCGTCTTAGGCCTCGATGTTGCTGAATGAATATAAGTAATACCTTTAAGTTTTTAACCAATCCAATATTGGTATACAAGGCCTCAATGTGCTTACGTTTTTTACTGCTCATCGCCTTAACACAAACAAGCACCCCAAGAATAATGGTGACGAACGCTATTAATAAACCTGACAAACTTTACTCCTTCTCTATACTAGCTTGTGAGCGTTCAGCGCGGTCTGCAAGATACTCTGCAACCTTAACTGTCTCATCTGCAATGACGGAATTGTCATTTGCCCTACCTAATAAAGCCTCAACATTTTCGGAGATTTCACGCGTTGCAATATTCTGTTGCTCCGTTGCTGTCGAAATCACGAGCATTTTGTTTGTAATGCTATCGATCATATTTGCGATCGTTCCCAAAGAGCCTTCAAGCTGGTTGATACGCGCAGCGTTATCTTCTGCAGCACGCATTACCTGACAAGACTTATCGGTAACGCCTACCATTCGTTTTTGCACATTATTGATGCTTTCGGTTATTTCATTAGCTGACTCTCTAGAACGAATTGAAAGACTTCGAACCTCGTCTGCGACCACAGCGAACCCTCGCCCATGTTCGCCTGCTCGCGCCGCTTCTATCGCAGCATTAAGCGATAGCAAGTTAGTCTGCTCCGATATATCAATGATGATTTTCGACATCGCTGCGACATTGTTGGTATGCTCCAACAACTCTGTAACCAGTACCTCACTTTCTTTAGATAAACCGACCATACGGCTTATTTCATTTGTGGCAGATTGGGCCTCAGCGATACCTTCAGTTGTCTGCTCACGCGAGCGTTCTATGTCGTCGTGAACATATTTGATTTGTGCCGCTACATCTTCCACACTCTGACTCAACTCAGTCACAGCCGCTGCTGATGAGGTAATCGAAGCCTTTTGCTCTTTTGCATTGGTTGATGCCGACAAGGCACTAATTGAGAGTTCTCTGGCCATATGAACAAACTCAGCAAAGTACTCCTCCTTGCTTTGTTCTGAGCGTTCATGGCTAAGTAAATAATCCTTGAAGGCTTTTAGGCTTTCATCTTTACCTAAACCCTCTAAAGGTAAATCGCGATACTGACTATCCGGAAGTTGAAGCAAATGCGCTAACTGCTGCAATGCCTGAGCAGAAGCACATTGCCAAAGCATCAAAGCAAGAGCAATGACACCAAGCAAGGCAATAAGCAAGGCATTCCAGGTAACACCTGAAATAAAAATGCTAGCACTCACACAGGCAAGGGACATGACAATAAAAACAAAAGTATGTTTAGGATAACGCCGAGCAGTAGACATAACTTTCTAGACCCATTCTTTTTCCTGATTTAAAGGACAATAAATGTCATCAACATCAAAGAAGGGGCATAAGCCATGCCCACTAGTAAAATCACATCAAGGCAGACCACTTAACACTAAGCTAATCAATTGTTTTCATTAAGAAAATTAATATGTAACAAGATGTACGTAAGAAACAGAAATACAGGGGAGTGCTATTTAAAGTGCGACAAGGAAGAGTCACGCCCAAGCAAAGTGCAATGATTACTTGCAGAATTGAAGATGCAACGCAATGGTGCTAACAGACTAAAAAAGCCTGCGAGGTGAGCGGTGGCACAATTCTGAGAAAGTTAAAACTTTCCGTCCTAACTGAAAGGAAGAACGCGTGTTATAAGTACCGAGTTCCTTAGCGTTAGATAGCGCCTTAACTCTAATTGCATCAAGGGTTTCTTTGGATTCTATTAACCTAGCCATAGTGTCACCAATCTCTCATCAACAGTTTTTAGGAACAACACTAGGTATTACGTCAATGTTTAGTATTTGGATCACATATTATGTGATCTATATTTGGTCATCTAGGTGTATCATGGGAGTCGTAAACAGTAGATAAGTAAGATATATAGATGTGAAAGAAGACAAACATGGACTCACTAACCCAAGCAGCACTAGGCGCCACTGTTGGCCATACATTATTAGGTAAACATATCGGCCGTACAGCTCCAATTATCGGGGCAATTCTGGGGACTTTGCCAGACCTTGACGTACTTATTCCTTTTGGGGGCCAAGTTGAAGACTTTACCTATCATAGAAGCTTTAGCCACAGTCTGATTATCCAGATCGCTGTGGCGCCCCTACTAACATGGTTAATACTGCACTTTCGCCCAAGCTATCGTCCAATATCCAAGCAATGGTTCATTGCGATTCTCGCGATTTTTTGGACTCACTCCCTACTCGACGCCTGCACCGTATATGGCACTCAATTGTTCTGGCCGCTAACAGAGCACCCCTTTGGCTTATCAAGCGTATTTATTATCGACCCATTCTATACGCTGCCGCTTTTACTTGCGCTGTTTCTCGCCTACAGGAATACTTGGATTTCAAAGAAAGCCACCATGATCACCACCTCAGCTTTCGCTATTTCATCGCTATACCTATGCTGGGGCGTCTTTGCAAAACATATCGCGGAAGAGAAAATTGCCACCGCTTGGCTCAATCAGAAAGGAACAAGCAAAGTCGTATCTACCATCAGTACACCTATGCCATTGAGCTCTTTCTTATGGCGAATAGTGATAGATGAAGGCGATCGTTACAGCATCTCACATGTGAGTATTTGGGAAGACACGAATACAATCGAATTTAAGACCTACCCTAAAGGCACCGAGTTATTAAAAGGCTTAGAAAGCCATTGGGATGCCCAACGACTGGTATGGTTTACCAAAGGTTTTTACAAAGCTGAAACTCGTGAAGATCGAATAGTCATGTCTGACCTAAGAATGGGCGTTGAAGGCGCTTATGCATTCAATTTCGCCATTGCAGAACAAGTAAACCAAGATACTCAAGTATCGACTATTTCGCCTATCAAAGCCATACGTGTCAACGATTCACTTGATTGGACAAAGCTTACATTACTGTGGGACCGACTTTGGGACTCAAGTGTTTCACTGCATCCGCAGCAGTAAAAGGGGACGGAGGGATTATAAAGTAATCAGTTAACGGATTTTTAGTTGGTACAGAACTCTGATTAAAAAAGAATCCCTCAGTCCCCTTAAAGCAGCTTAGTTGAATCAGAGCGCTACTTATTGGAATGTTATAGATATATTTAGCTAAATCCAGTAGTCGCCAATATGGTTGAAGATCCAGGTGATTATTATTGGTCAAGTTATCAGTGTAATGCTTTAGGTAAAGTATCAGGGTTATTGAACCCGCATAAAGAGTATTTGGCACTGGGCAAGTCGACTGATGAAAGGTCAAATAATTATAGAGAATTGTTTAGGCATCATGTAGATGAAGAAATGATCACAGATATACGCGAGGCGGTTAACAAGGGAATAGCGATAGGTAGTGAAGGGTTCAAGGAACAGATTGAGCGAAGGTATCATCGTCGAGTGGTTCCTGGAAAAGCGGGTAGGCCGAGGATTGAAGGTTGATTGGTAAATGTTACTCTGACCCCGATTACTCTTATTGATAACTGAGTCGTATCAGGTTACAATTCGGCTTATGATTCTATCATTTAAACACAAAGGCCTCGAGAAGTTCTTCAAAGCAGGAAAAACTTCAGGTATTCAAGTAAAGCACTCTAAGCGTTTAAAACTTATTTTAGGCCGACTTAATGCTTCTACTTCCCCAGATGATATGAATTTACCGGGGCTATTTCTGAACTCCTTATCTGGTAAGCGTTCAGATGTTTGGTCTGTTCGTGTTAGTGGGAATTGGAGGGTGACGTTCCGTTTCAATGGGGAACATGCAGAAATTGTAAATTACGAAGATTATCACTGAGGTGAAATTATGCTAATGCACAACCCTCCACATCCAGGCGAGATTATTAAAGAGCTTTGTCTTGAGCCTCTCGAGCTAAGTATCACTGCAGCGGCTGAAGCATTAGGCGTTAGTCGAAAAACACTCTCTAGTATTGTTAACGGTAAAGCAGGTATTAGCCCTGAAATGGCGGTGAGGCTTTCGATTGCGTTTAATACATCAGCTGAAAGTTGGTTGAATCAGCAAACACAATATGATTTGTGGCAGGCGGAAGCTAATCGAAGTGAACTCGATGTAAAGCCTTTAATTGCCGCCTAGCATATAAGACGAGTTAGATCTTGTAGACTTATGGGTGTATGTCCTGCCTTAAGTGCCTCTTGCTCTGCGAAAGTTTAGCGGTTCAGAAATACCAAGGAGGCACGTTGGAATAAAAAAATTTAGCAGCTAATGTGTGAATTCATGCACCACAACGATCCATCTCGCATTTTAGTAGGGCAAAAACCCCAACAATAAACTATGCCTTATTATTGCTCCTCACACTCAAACCCGCTAAGACCAGCGTCGTCCGTAGACCTTACAAACAGTAACAATCCTTAGTTACTCTGCGGCATAGTACTTGCTCCTCTGTAATACAAACACTCAAATTCATCGGCATTTCCAAGAGGAGCTTTGTCATGCGAAATATGCCTTGGGCTGAGAAACTAGACAGTACTCCCTTTATCGCCTTACTAACGATCATTACACTAACATCGTGGCTAATACAGCCCTCGTCATATTGGACCGTTTTTCTTATTGCTCTTTCTGGGCTCTCATCTATATTCCTGATCTATAAACGAAACCAGTTTTTTGCACCTCTCAAAGATGTTTCACGCTTACTTCAACAAAACGGTGTACAACACCGAGACCTCCCTCTCCATTCTCGATCTGGACACTCCGTCCTGGAAGCACTACGCCACTATTTACTCAATCAAGAACGCTCTGTTCAGCATAGAGACGGTTACTTTACTGAGTTTAACCATATGGCGAGTGAGTTATCGATCAGCGCTTCAACCTCGGCAAAAAATGCCATGGAACAAAAGCAGGCAATCTCCTCTTCGGCTGCAGCAGTCACTCAACTGAGTGCCAGCGTGAGCGATGTTGCAACGCAAGTTCGAGAAACCCATGCCGACATTGATACTTCACGTAAGCAAATTGCACAAGGGCGTGCCGAAGCGCAAAAAGCCTGCATTGAGATTGAGAAGATGACTGCCTTGTCTGAAGAAAGCGTCAAAATGGTGGATGTCTTGTTTGAGCAGTCAAACAATGTTGCAGCAATGTCTAACATCATTCGGGAAATTGCCGATCAAACCAACCTTCTATCTTTAAATGCTGCAATCGAAGCGGCACGCGCTGGTGAGCATGGGCGAGGCTTTGCAGTCGTGGCCGATGAAGTTCGAAATCTGGCAATCAGATCCCGAGAATCAGCAAACGATATTAGCGACAGTATTGAGTTATCTCACAAGCAGATGGGCAGTGTGAAACAGCAGGTCCATGATGTCGTCAGTAAAGCCAGAGAAAACTATCATAGCATCCAAAACCTTGAAGCCAATCTAGGTACCCTCGATAAAGTCGTCGATCAAATATGTGACAAGATTTCTCATATATCTACGACAACAGAGCAACAAAGCTACGCAACCAACGAAGTTGCTTTCAATGTTGAAACACTGCTATCACAAGCAGATGAGAATACAGCAATCGCTGACGAAACGGTTAATATCGCCAAATACCTGGCAAATAAATCAAGCCAATCAAAAGAACCAATGGAGAACAGTTTATGATCATTACCCTCTCCTTAGTCCTCATAGTCATTGCAAGTGTGCTGGTTTGGTTTAGTACCAATCGAAAAAAACATGCCGAAAAACTGGAACTTAAAAACTGTTTGGCGCAGCTCAATTCACTCAAAAGCTTATTGATTCAAATTCAAAAACATCGCGGCTTAACCACAGGCTATCTTCACGGTGAGAAAACATTACAAGCAGATATAAAAACCGTGAGAGCAGACGTTAACAAACTATGGGCATCATTAGTTAGCAATCACCCATCACTGACAAAAGACAAGTTATTTGAAGGTATATCAAGTCATTGGCAGCGACTTGAAACACGTGCCCTAACAATTGAAGCAAACAACAATATCGACCAACATAACCGACTCATCACAAATCTGCTCTATTTGATTGAAAACCAAACTGAAAAGAATAGTCTGCTCGTAGCATTATCTCGTGAAGCAGGCTTAGATGTAATATGGAAGGAGTTACTCGATACGATTGAATCAATAGGCCAAACCCGAGCCATCGGTATGGGTATTGTTTCCGAAGGAAAGAGTTCAGCTCTAGACCGAATAAAATTGAAGTACTTGAATGACCGTGTAAGCACTCAGTTTGAATCGCTAAATAAGGTTTTTCTTGAAAGAAAGCCCGGCGAAAAAAGAGTGATCATTCTAGATGATAAGCACTCGACCTCAGCGATTAAAAACGCTCAAACAAAAATCTCCGAACTACAGAGCTTTATCGAAACCAAGCTGCTCAATTCTTCGGTAGATAGTCGTTCAGGAGCAGATTTCTTTCAACTGGCGAGCGCAGCTATCGCACCTTTGAATGAGCTCTTTGACCTGGCATCCACTAAGTTATCAACGAGCATTGATTGATCAGGGTATTTCTAGCCATTTACTTAGAAAATTAATCGCACGTTCGCCAATTAGCACTCAAACCAACATAGAAACTTGGTGTTCCCTTATCGCTTCTATTCTAATAGAGCACTATTATTTAGGCCGTCTAGATCAGTCAAAAAGTGCTGCAAGCACCGAGACAGAGACTTAATTTAGGTCTGCCGCATAAGGCTTTAGCCGCTCCAAGGGAATGACTTCCAAGGCTTTTATGTGCGTTTTAGTTAAGTGAACTCTGGGTGCCATACCATCTTCTTGAGCTTGCAACCAACGAACCGCGCATAGACACCAGGTATCGCCGGGATTCAAGCCGGGAAAGCCGTATTCAGGCACTGGTGTAGACAGGTCGTTCCCTTTAAACCTGGAATATTCTAAGAAGTCTTTAGACGCTTCGATACAAACCGTATGTGAACCTGTGTCTGCTTCACAGGTATTACATTTTCCATCTCGATAATACCCTGTGACGGGGTCGCTTCCACATAGTTCCAAGACTTCGCCAAGTACATTTACTGATTCGTCCATATCCATATTGCTTCTCCGCTTACTAACTGTTTAAGCTTTTGACTATTGATGCATTCATCGCATTGAGCCTTAGTCTTCCAAATGTCTAACCGAATAATACATGGATATGTTGATAATGTTGCTTGTGCAATACGAATTTCTCTTACCATGCTTGTCTCTCAAAAAATAACCATAGCTTTCAACCCAGCCTATTGGCACAATCCACTCCCTAGATTAACGCGATACTGAGGTGTACATGCCATTTTCTAAGCTTGGATTAAGCGATCCCATTCTAAAGGCCATCACAGACAAAGGCTACACCGAACCAAGCCCTATTCAATGTAAAGCTATCCCAGCTATCATAGCTGGCAGAGATGTGGTCGCGGCATCTCAGACCGGTACAGGTAAGACAGCGAGCTTTGTGCTGCCATTGCTTGAAAAACTTAATGTTCCCTACAACTATCGCGGCAAGCGCATACGAGCATTAATTATTACCCCGACTCGTGAGCTGACTGAGCAAATTGAAGCCAATATTACGCAATACGGGAAGTACCTCAACCTAAAGTCAATGGCTATGTACGGTGGTATCGCTGCAGAGCCTCAGAAAAAGAGACTCATTGAAGGTGTTGATATTCTGGTCGCGACGCCAGGACGTTTACTTGAAATGGTCTATGACCGTGCAGTTCATTTTGACGAACTAGAAGTCCTGATCTTAGACGAAGCCGATAGAATGCTAAACATGGGTTTTATTGATGAGATCAATAAAATCATTGATCGCCTTCCGAGCGAGCGTCAAAGCTTGTTGTTTTCTGCAACCCTAACCGATGACGTACGCTTCCTCGCTAAGACGGTTAAAGACGAAGCCTTGGAAATCGCCATTTCGCCCGAGGCAACTGCCGCGACCACCATTGACCAGTGGTTGATTACGGTCGATAAAGATAAAAAGTCTGCGCTATTGAGTCATCTCATTATTGAGAATCAGTGGGATCAGGCGCTAATTTTTATTGAGAAAAAACATGGCGCTGCGAAACTTGCCGCTCAGTTAGGCAAACGAGGTATTCACGCAGAAGCAATTCACGGTGACCGTAGCCAAGCAATGCGAGCTAAAATACTGAATGATTTCAAATCTGGCGAAATTAAGTTCTTGGTGGCTACCGGAGTCGCTGCACGCGGAATTGATATTGGTAAGTTAAGCCGAGTGGTTAACTATGACCTGCCCTTTAAGCCTGAGGAATACATTCATAGAATTGGACGAACAGGCCGAGCAGGTGCCATTGGCGAAGCGATCTCATTTGTCTCAATGGGAGATTTTAAGAATCTTTGTGCAATAGAGAGCCGGCTAGGTCATATTATTGAGCGAAAAGAAATTGAAGGCTTCCCTGTGAGAAAAGTCGTGCCCGTATCTATTTTAAATTACGTACCGAAGAATAAGCGACCAGCGAATAAAAAGACTGAGCAGAAAAAACAGGACTCCCCAAAAAAGAAGATTAACCGCAATAAGCCCAATACAACGAGCACCAGCGCTAAGCGCCCTGCAAAGACCACAAATAAAACCATATGGGGTGATAGATAGTGCGCTATAGCCATTTGCCCTATAGCGCACTCGACTAAGCACAAAGGGTTCTTGGCCTAACACCTTTCGCAGCGTTACAATGATGATTCACTCGCTTTTATGGAGGTGCTTGTTATGTCTATTGCTCCTAGAATCGAAGCTCACTTGTCGCGCGTTGGCGTGCACTACGACCTCATTCAACACCCTGAATCTCATACCAGTTTAGCTAGTGCCAGACTTGCTAACGTGCCAGCCAAACAAATGGCAAAAGCCGTTATCACCCACGATGGCGATAACTACCGACTCTGTGTCATACCAGCAACACATCAGCTTGTTCCTGATCTGCTCAACCAGCATATGGGCAAGGGCTCGCATTATCGCTTGGTCGATGAGTGTGAACTCAAAAGCTTATTTGATGATTGCGAAGAAGGTGCGGTTCCTGCACTAGGCCAAGTCTATGGCTTACCAGTAGTTTGGGATAAAAGCTTGGAAGAGATGCCTAGTATTTACTTTGAAAGTGGCGACCACCATAACCTGATTCATGTTAACCATGGCGCATTTATGCAGCTCATGGGGCTTCAGGAAAATGATGTGATTAGCTGCCCGACAGAGTTTTATGAGGCGAGAACGCAGTTAATACAGTAGTTTGTAGGCAGAGTGTTCCGCCCCTCGCTGATCAACCCTGTGCTAGCCGGCCTGCGAGCCGTGGAAGGCTCCGTAAACACATTGAACCACCGAGGTCACAGAGCGCTTCGCTGCACAGAGTAAAGATCAACCTTAATAATTCTTATATGTCTTCTCGGTGGAGGCCCTATGCCGCTCGGTGTTCTCGGTGGTGAATAGTCTTTGATGTTTTGACCTTTGAGGAAGCAGAGGGTTGCATCCCTTATCTGGACTCCCCGTGCTAGTCCGCATGCGAGCCACGGAAGGCTCTGCATACAGAAACACGGGGACTGACTCTAAATGCTACTTCTTAGATTTAGCTTCTTTCAATGCCCATGCGCCAACTGCTAGCATTGCCATCACGGCCAAAGAAACTTCCATTAAGCCCATATGGCTCTCGCCCACGTGCGCCTGCCCTGATGCATGCATACCTTCGTGAGCGAGTGAGGCAAGGCTCACCATCATCATGGCGATTAAGGCACTTGCTTGTGTCATTAAGGTTTTCAATTTCATTGTGTTCTCCTAAGTTAGTCTAATTCTATTCTAAGTCGTCAAGCACTCAAACCACGGCTTTTGCAGGTGGAATTTCTTTGGCCTCAAGCATGCCTTCGCTAATAATGAAATCAATAATTTTGTCTAGACCTTCAGCTTTCTTAAGGTTTGAGAAAACAAAAGGACGTTCACCGCGCATCTTCTTTGAGTCCTGATCCATTACGTCTAGCGAAGCACCAACAAGTGGAGCCAAGTCTATTTTATTGATAATCAACAGATCGGACTTAGTAATGCCTGGGCCACCTTTACGTGGAATCTTATCGCCTGCTGATACATCAATCACGTAGATAGTTAAGTCCGATAGTTCTGGGCTAAAGGTCGCACTAAGGTTATCACCGCCACTTTCTACAAAAACGACATCGAGCTCTCCATGGCGCTTCATCAGCTCATCAATCGCAGCCAAGTTCATTGAGGCATCTTCACGAATCGCGGTATGTGGACAGCCACCCGTTTCAACACCCAGGATTCGGTCTTCATCCAAAGCTTCGTGACGCGTCAGGAATAAAGCATCTTCCTGGGTATAAATATCATTGGTTACCACTGCAATATTGTAGTGATCTTTTAATGCTGCACAAAGTGAGCGCAATAAGGCGGTTTTACCTGAACCAACAGGGCCCCCGACACCGACTCGTAGCGTTTGTTTTTTTGCCATTGTTATATCCTATATTTTTCGTCATCCCCGCGCAGGCGGGGATCCATTGTTTTAATTCCCCCTAAGACCTTAGATTCCCGCCTTCGCGTGAATGACTATAGGGGACGTGATCGTAAGCTTTTCAACTAAGAACGGAAAAGCCTTGAGTATTGCTGTTCATGTAAGGCGCTGGCTATGGCCAATCCGGGTAGACCACCGCCTATTTTGTCTTCATCTATTTGTTCAGCCAAAGCAATCGATTCTGCAATCTCTGGTTGAAACAAGGTCAGCATTTGTTGAGCTTGAGTCTGACCCAAAGGCACCATTTTAGTGGCCCCTGCCACCTGGTTTTCTAGCCATGACCAGACAAAACCATTGGCCGCATCTTCAAAAACGATTCCCCACTTTTGCGCCGCATAAGCGAATAAGGTCGCAAAGCTGTGTTCTTCGCCTTCCTGAGTGACGCATTCTGGCAAGTCAAAATCCAAGCTTTTCAAGAGTCGCAATAAAGCAGCGCCCATTGCCGTATCTGTTAGCCGTAGTTCTTTCGTTTCCCGGGATGCGATCGATAAATCATTAAGAAACATAAAACGCTGCCAGTCTTCTTCAGCCGTGCTTTCCATGGCACCACGTAAAATTGGCAGATCGACTTTGGCCAGGCTTTCTCGCATTTGAAGTCGAATCCAGGACTCGGCATCGTTGAAGTTTTTTATCCAACGACACTCTATTGCATACTCCATGCCTTGCGAAAAGGCATAGCCACCTACCGGTAGGCTAACCGAGCTTAACTGCAGCAAACGTGACAGGGCTAAAGGATTACTCATTCGTGCGAATGTCCATCATGAGAATGACCGTGTGAATGTGAGTGCCCACCCTTGGAATATGCACCAGACTCAGGAGCGAACACTTCTTCTTCATGTGTCACCACTAAACCCAGTAAGTGCAGCATTTCTTCCAAGACATGGTCAGGCTTAATTCTCAACCAACGCTCACCCACTTCAATTTTTGTATGGCGGTTACCCAAATGATAACAGGCACGCGAGAAAGTACGCCAGTCTTCACAGCTGGCATGCGCGACAGACTCAACAGCACCTTGAACCTGAATAATTTTTCCGCACTCAGACTTGAGATACTCTCCCACCAATAGAGGCTTGCCACGCTCTAGAAAGACACGTACATCAACACCGTTTTCACTCGTTAATTTAAGCCGTCCTCTATCACGCTGGTCCGAGTCTAGCTTGACGACTTCTGAAACCTCTTCATGACAATGCGTGCCGAGTCTTTCGTATACTTCTAACATAATCTTCCTTTTTTGAAGGCCTTATTTACCCTCGAACTCATCGGCTTCGACCTTGTCGGACTGAAGTCCGACCTACCATGCTAGTACATAGCCTGTAGGTCGGGTTTTAACCCGACTGGTCGGTGCCTAAATAGCGTTTAAAACAATGTGTACAATTGCGCCAATGGCAACTCGTCTGCCGGTTCACAAGTTAGCAACTCACCATCCGCTCTAACTTCATAAGTCTGCGGATCTACGGTGATCTCTGGCTGCCAATCATTCAACACCATGTCTGACTTACGAATAGAGCGCGTATTCTTACAAGCACTCAGGTTTCGGCTAAGACCAAGCGCCTCGCCAATATCGTTCTTCAAAGACGCTTCTGAGACAAAGGTCACTGAGGTTTTCGCCGCTGCTAAACCTTGCGCACCAAACATTGGTCGATAGTGTACTGGCTGAGGTGTTGGAATCGATGCGTTAGGGTCCCCCATGGGTGCTGCAGCGATCATTCCGCCTTTGATAATCGTAGAGGGTTTGATGCCAAAGAAGGCAGGCTTCCATAACACCAAGTCGGCCAATTTACCTTTTTCAATCGACCCGACCTCATGAGAGATACCGTGCGCGATAGCAGGGTTGATTGTGTATTTAGCTATATAGCGACGTGCTCTAAAGTTGTCGGCATCACAACCTGAATCTTCTGGCAACAAACCAAATTGTGTCTTCATCTTATGAGCGGTTTGCCAGGTTCGGGTAATCACTTCCCCGACACGTCCCATCGCTTGGGAGTCGGAGGAAATCATACTGAAGGCACCGCGGTCATGGAAAATATCTTCGGCGGCAATCGTTTCTTTACGGATTCTTGAGTCAGCAAAGGCAACATCTTCAGGAATAGAACTATCTAAATGGTGACATACCATCAGCATATCCAGGTGCTCGTCAACCGTGTTACGCGTGTAAGGGCGTGTTGGGTTGGTAGATGAAGGCAATACATTCGGGTAAGCACAAGCACGAATGATATCAGGTGCGTGACCACCACCGGCACCCTCAGTGTGATACGTGTGGATCACGCGGTCTTTAAACGCACCAATGGTATCATCGACGAAGCCTGATTCATTCAAGGTGTCGGTATGGATTGCAACCTGAACATCATATTCTTCTGCTACGGATAAACAGCAATCAATGGAAGCTGGCGTGGTTCCCCAATCTTCGTGGAGCTTCAAGCCGCAAGCGCCTGCATCGAGCTGTTCTCTTAGGGCTTCAGGTAAACTTGCATTCCCTTTACCCAAGAAGCCAAAGTTCATGGGCATTTGGTCGGTGGATTGCATCATCTTACCGATGTACCACGGTCCAGAGGTACAAGTTGTGGCGTTAGTACCGGTTGACGGGCCGGTGCCGCCACCAATCATTGTGGTCACGCCTGACATTAAGGCTTCTTCAACTTGCTGTGGACAAATAAAGTGAATATGAGCATCAATGCCGCCAGCAGTAAGGATAGAGCCTTCACCCGCGAGTACATCTGTGCCAGGGCCAATCGCAATATCAACCCCGTCCTGAACATCCGGGTTTCCGGCTTTGCCAACACCGACGATACGACCGTCTTTGACACCAACATCACCTTTAACGATTCCCCAGTGATCAAGCACCAAAGCGTTGGTAATCACTAGGTCGACAGTATCGGCACATGAGCGCTGACTTTGCCCCATGCCATCTCGAATCACCTTACCGCCACCAAACTTCACTTCTTCGCCGTAGGTGGTGTAATCCTTCTCCACTTTGATCCAAAGATCGGTATCGCCTAAACGAACTTTATCACCCACCGTTGGACCGAACATTTGCGCATAGGCTTTTTTATCCATCTTAGTCATCTTTTCTCTCCTCAGCTCAAAGCTATAGCGCGCCCATTACATCACCACGGAATCCGTAGACCTTACGGTCACCCGCATAAGCCACCAGCTCTACTTCCCGGCCCTGTCCAGGTTCAAATCTTACCGCCGTGCCCGAGGCAATATTTAAACGAAAGCCTTTGGTCTTGTCTCGATCAAAACTTAAAGCTAAATTAGTTTCAAAAAAATGATAGTGAGAGCCGACCTGAATGGGTCGGTCACCGGTGTTTTCAACACGCAAGCTTAATGTCTCACGCCCTGCGTTCAGTTCAATATCGCCCTCGGCGACTTGGTATTCTCCAGGAATCATACTTGTCCCCTTATCAATAGATATTCGTTCATAGTTGTGTCATTCCTGCGTTATCCCCTAACTAACCCTCATGGATCCCGGCTTAAAACACCACCGGGATGACAGTTGTGAGTGTTACCATCGGTGTGACTATGTGAGTGTCACTAACGGAATAAAAAGGCCAATTAATCGACTTATGAAATCGGGTCGTGAACGGTGACCAGTTTAGTTCCATCAGGAAAGGTCGCTTCGACTTGCACTTCATGAATCATCGAGGCGACACCGTCCATTACTTGCTCTTCAGTCAACAAGGTTTTGCCGTAGCTCATTAGTTCGGCAACCGTTTTACCGTCTCGAGCGCCTTCAATAATTTCCATTGTCAGGTAGGCCATGGCTTCGGGGTAGTTTAATTTTAAGCCTCTGTTCAAGCGTCTTTCAGCCAGCAACGCGGCGGTGAAAACCAGTAGCTTATCTTTCTCTCTAGGTAATAGTTCCATAATTCACTCTTATATAATCTGACACTTAAGTTAACCAAATTCTTGGTTCGATGGCTTTGCGCCCCGATAGCACTGGACGAACCAATGCCCATGCTTCGCCTAATAAATTTCTTGCTCGTTCAGTGCAGTTACCGAGGTATCTGACGGTTAGAAACTCACCTGTCATGCTTAACGCTAGCAAATCATCTCCTGGCATACCACTTTGTTTGATAAGCAATGCCTCAAGCATGGTTTCATGCTCCGCACTATCGATAGTTTCGTTGAAGGGCCCAGCAACAAATAGTGCATTAACGGGCTTTTCTTGAAGTCCACCCGTTCCATGTAAAACGGATGTGTCACCTGGCGCTAAACTGAGGGCTTCATTGAAACGAATACGGCCTTGCTGCCATATCTGCAAGCGCTGCTCGCAACTACCGTCTTCGAACGCCAAGTTATTCGCCGGTAAGCCAAAACAAGTGACCTCCCAAGCCATTACCTTAGCACCTTCTGCCAGTTCAACTTGGGTATTCATACGTGCATGAGACTTAGGGAAAAGAATAGTTTCTAGCGGTAACCATTCCAACACGGCGTCGCTTTCGACTCGCAAGGTCATATTTTGTGTTTGAACACCCGAGTCGTCGCGAGCCTTATAGACTCTACCCGCGCCGGGCGTAGTGATGAGTGCCTCACTGCCAGATTCAACCTGTATGTCGATATCTAGGGTATCACCAGTTACCAAGCCGCCCGGCGGGTGCAGCAAATAAGCGTGCGCACAGTCAGGGCCTTCAGGGTAAAACGCTTTTTGAACGTAAAGCGGACCTTGATGTTCACTAGCAACCAAGCGTGTACCACGTGATCGTTGCGCAAAGCGTAAACGCAGATAGGCCTGCCACTGACCGTGGTCAGAAACAATGTCTTCAATGAGTGTTGGGTCGAGTGCTTGGTTCATTTTTGTTATTCATTTATATTTTTGATTCTTGTCGTCTAGAAAACGTCATTCCAAAGTACTCCGTCATTCCAAAGACCCCCGTCATTCCCGCGAAGGCGGGAATGACAGCGTTTTATGGAAATGTCTGTGGGTAACGATAAAAAAGAGTGTAGAGAGAGTAATAACCTCTTTATACAGCCAAGTACTTACTAATCAAGTCATCACTCAGCTTATCCATCGTGTCATTGGCCACGACACGGCCTCTATCCATTAGCCTAAAGGATTGTCCAACGCGTCGAGCAAAGCCAAGTTTCTGCTCTACAAGGATAACCGTCAAGCCTTCTTCTTCATTTAACTTCATCACAACATCGCCAATTTGTTTAACAATGTTAGGCTGAATACCTTCATTTGGCTCATCCAGAATTAACACCTTAGGCTCTATAATCAGCGCTCTGCCAATGGCCAACTGCTGTTGCTGGCCACCCGATAAGTCACCACCGCGGCGATGCATCATTTCGCCTAGCACAGGGAATAGATCAAAAATTTTCTGAGGAATTTCACCCGCGCCTTCCTGACCTTTTAAACGTCCCTTGCGAATAGGCAAACCCACACGTAAATTCTCTTCAACGGTTAGTAATGGAAAGATCTCCCGTCCCTGCGGCACATAGCCAATACCTGCGGGTGCTCGAGCTTCCGCTGTTTTTCCCTGCAAAGGCTGGCCATCCATTAATATTTCGCCATTGGTGACGGGAAGCAGCCCCATGATGGCCTTAAGTAAGGTAGTTTTACCGACACCATTACGGCCCATGATACAAGTGCGTGAACCTGGCTCGATCTGCATGTCCAAGTCCCAAAGGATTTGAGTGCCGCCGTAATGCTGATTAACCTTGTTTATTGAAATCATAATTAAGCCTCATCACCCGTTTCATCACCCAAATACACTTCCCTTACATCTTTATTATTTTGCACCTCGTCCATAGTCCCCTCTGCCAATACAGAGCCTTGATGCAATACCGTCACGGTTTTGGCAATTGATCGAACAAATTCCATATCGTGTTCAACGACCACGACGGTGTGTTCACCCGCTAAAGAGTTCAACAGCTCAGCGGTTCGTTCTGTTTCTTGTGCCGTCATGCCAGCAACCGGCTCGTCAACTAATAGCAAACGTGGCTCAGACGCGAGCAACATACCAATTTCCAACCACTGCTTTTGCCCATGTGATAAGGAACCTGCCAGCATCATACGGTGCTCTTTCAAGCCAATTGTTTCCAATACGTGGTCAATTCGGCCTATCTCTTCCGAACTAAGTGTAGAAAATAAAGTGGGCAGCACGCGCTTGTTTGTTTTTAGCGCTAGCTCAAGGTTATCCAGAACTGTATGCGCTTCAAACACTGTGGGCTTTTGAAACTTTCGACCTATCCCTAGCTGAGCAATCTCTGCTTCATCTTTTTCCAGCAAGTTATGTGTTTGACCAAAATAAACCGAGCCTTCGTCACATTGGGTCTTTCCGGTAATCACATCCATCAAGGTCGTTTTACCTGCGCCATTTGCACCGATCAAACAGCGAAGTTCGCCATCGTTGATGTAGAGATTCATGTCATTCAGTGCTTTAAAGCCGTCGAAACTGACTGACAAGCCTTCGATATAGAGAATCACGTTCTTCGATACATCAACATGCACATCGTCTTCGCGCATGAAACTCCATACTTGGTCTCGACGCATCGTTTCTCTCGTGGTATCGAGTACATTCATGATGCTGTCTCCCCGGTTTCTAATTTATTCTTCTTTAGCGTTCGCTTGTCTCTGATTTGCTCCATTAAGCCCATCAGGCCTTTTGGTAAGTAAAGCGTAACGAAGACAAACAAGGCACCCAATGCGACTAACCAACCATCTGGCATAATCGCGGTGAATTTAGTCTTCGCAAAATTCACTAACAATGCACCGATAACTGCACCAATCAAAGTTCCTCGGCCACCTACCGCTACCCAGATCACCATTTCGATAGAGTTAATGGGTGAGAATTCACCTGGGTTAATAATACCGACTTGAGGAACGTACAAGGCACCCGCTACTGCCGCAATCACAGCTGAGTAGACGAACAACCAAACTTTATAGCGCTCAGTACGATAGCCAATAAAACGTGCTCTGTTTTCACCATCACGAATCGCGACAATAACCTTGCCAAAGCGTGATTTAAATATCGCATGACTGGCTAGCAACACTAAACACAATATGACTGAGGTGGCGACAAACAAACCAATTCGCGTGCTGTCTGCTTGTAAATCAAAGCCTAGTATCTCTTTGAAATCTGTTAAGCCGTTGGTCCCGCCAAAACCCATCTCGTTTCGGTAGAAAGACAGCATCAATGCATAAGTCAGTGCTTGCGTCATGATCGATAGATATACACCCGTGACTCGAGACCTGAATGCCAACCAACCGAACACGAAAGCTAGCAAGCCAGGCACCAATGCCACCATGATCATCGCAAACCAGAATTGATCCATACCCTGCCAGAACCAAGGTAGCTCTTGCCAATTCAGAAAGACCATAAAGTCAGGTAGCTCAGGGTGACCATAGACACCACGGTCACCAATCTGACGCATTAAATACATGCCCATGCCGTAGCCACCAAGCGCGAAAAATGCACCATGA
>NZ_LWFZ01000308.1:0-522 GCF_001635225.1 Oleiphilus sp. HI0086 | reverse complement strand
ATGCCTATATCCCTTTGTTAGGACTGCTTGTACTTGGCTTTATCGCCAGACAAATCCTTAATAAACAATACCGAACAGCAGCCAGGTTCAGTCTACAAACCTTGGTATCAGTAGCGCTGGTTTACGCCTTAATGGCTCTGGATAACTATTTTCTTATTTGGCCTACAGTCTCACTAGACTACAGCACTCATACAGCATTATCCCTGGCCTTAGTGATGTTATTAACTCAAGGTTCAACGTTTCAAGTTCACTGGCAAGTTGCCTTGGGAGTATCATTCTTAGCGTATGCGATTTTAATGCTTTACCAGCAATATCATACTATTGCAGACATAGTCAGCACCGCTTTCATCCTGGTTCCGAGTCTGTTTATTATTAACAGGAAACTGGTCTCTAAAGACCCAAATTGGGAACACTGTTCAGCTAAGCCTTATAAGAGTTCATAAAGTCGATGCCTGGCTTTAAGGCGCATCGCCAAACTAAAGCTGCTTCCTCACAAAAGTTAGGGTAGGTATCTTCAATAGC
>NZ_LWFZ01000307.1:0-415 GCF_001635225.1 Oleiphilus sp. HI0086 | reverse complement strand
GAGCGCTCTATTCAACATACATAAGTTACTATACCCCACAACAGTTTTCTTACGAACTGGTGAAGCATGAAGACCCAAGAGGGGTCTTTGTAGAAATGCTTAAAACCAAGGATTCAGGTCAGTTCTCGTTTTTTTCTGCTCACCCCGGCATCACTCGAGGCGAGCATTATCACCACACCAAAAACGAAAAATTTCTCGTGTTGAAGGGGCGTGCCCAGTTTGGGTTCAAGCATATTGTGACAGGTGAGACCTTTACTATTGAAACCTCAGGAGAGCACCCAGAAGTGGTAGAAACAGTGCCTGGTTGGTCTCATAACATTACGAATATTGGCGATGACGAAATGTATGTCATGCTATGGGCAAATGAGATATTTAATAGAGACCTGCCCGACACGATTGGGTACAAGGTATAGGT
>NZ_LWFZ01000306.1:0-329 GCF_001635225.1 Oleiphilus sp. HI0086 | reverse complement strand
TCAAGGTACAGAGTCAAACCCAATCATCTTTACGTCTGCTCAAGACGTTGCTGGTCTTAATACTGGTGACGAGCAGGGTCAATGGGGTGGCTTGACTATCCTTGGTCAATCTACCAACAACAAAGGCGAGCGTACTTATGAAGCTGGTACTCAGTCTTATGGTCCTGACGCTGGTGTAACGATTGCGGACGATAACAGTGGAACACTGACTTACGTTGCGATCAAATACTCTGGTTATGAAGTAGAAAAAGACAAAGAGCTTAACGGTCTTTCTCTTGGTTCTGTAGGTTCAGGTACAACTATCGAGAACATCGCAATCATTGGTTCTG
>NZ_LWFZ01000305.1:0-409 GCF_001635225.1 Oleiphilus sp. HI0086 | reverse complement strand
AAATTTTGGTTGAGTTTTCATCAGATGCTGACGTTGAAGCGATCCGTGTAAGTGACACTGGTGTTGATACTGATACTCGCGCAACGGTAACAGGTGCAGGTCTAGCGATTAAGAACAATGTAAACGCTAGTGCTGATCTGTTCACTGCAGGTTCTGAAGCTCGCTTCACTGTAGATGCTGGTAGCACGCTTTATACAGACGATGATACCTCTTTGACTATCACTGAGTACGATGCGAGCTGGGCTGAATAATCCCGCTTAAGTCTAAAAGTGTAAGGTCTTAGGAAGTTTAATGACAGGGATGTTAAGTCTAACTACAAGGAAGTAGTTGGACTTAAATAAATCAAAAGGCCCGCTGTGTAGTGGGCTTTTTATTTTGTAGGTATAAATTTAGCCACTCAGTTATTCGG
>NZ_LWFZ01000304.1:0-655 GCF_001635225.1 Oleiphilus sp. HI0086 | reverse complement strand
CCTATTTGTTAAGGCTGTATTTGTTGAAAATATGGCTTTGGCATTCTTTTTGGGAATGTGTACCTTCCTTGCGATTTCTAAGAAGATTCAAGCTGCAACCGGTCTAGGTATTGCCGTAGTCGTTGTATTGGCAATCACTGTTCCTGTAAATAATCTTATTTATACCTACCTTCTAAAAGATGGAGCCTTGGCTTGGGCGGGCTATCCTGATGTAGACCTGAGTTTCTTGGGTTTGTTAACTTACATTGGTGTTATCGCTGCTTTGGTACAGATTCTAGAAATGGTTTTGGATAAGTACTTCCCGGATCTGTATAACGCTCTTGGGGTATTCCTACCATTGATCACAGTAAACTGTGCGATCATGGGTGCATCTCTATTTATGGTTGAGCGTGATTATAATCTTGCTGAGAGCACGGTCTATGGCTTGGGTGCTGGTGTCGGTTGGGCTCTTGCGATCGTCGCATTGGCCGGTATCCGAGAAAAGCTCAAGTACAGTGATGTGCCTGAAGGTCTGCGTGGCTTGGGTATTACCTTTATCACTGTAGGCTTGATGTCACTAGGTTTTATGTCGTTCTCTGGTATCTCGCTTTAATTAACACTGGGTAGATAGATAAGGTATTAATATGAATGCAGAAATAGTACTCGGTGTGGTGAT
>NZ_LWFZ01000303.1:0-331 GCF_001635225.1 Oleiphilus sp. HI0086 | reverse complement strand
GCGAGTGTGTGGGGTGTCGAACCTTAAGTGAAAGTGAGTATTGTCATATCTGTCAGGACGCTCAGCGGGAACACAACACTTTATGTGTTGTCGAATCTCCCTCTGATTTGATCGCGATTGAACAGACACATCAGTTTAAGGGTGTGTACTTCGTATTGAAAGGTAGCTTGTCACCACTTGATGGTAAAGGTCCTGCAGAGATCGGCATTCCAGCTTTAATGGATCGAGTCAGCTCATTGTCAGCCAAGGAAATAATATTGGCTACAAACCCAACCGTTGAAGGTGAAGCAACGGCTCATTACATTGCTGAAGTGTTTAGTGAGTCTGATGT
>NZ_LWFZ01000302.1:0-409 GCF_001635225.1 Oleiphilus sp. HI0086 | reverse complement strand
AAACTCTCAGTAATTCAGGTTATTAAGTGTCGACTATTCAAAGTGTATGTGTCTTGGGGGCGACCGGCTCTATTGGTCTAAACACGCTCGACGTGATTAGTCGGCACCCAGACAGGTATCGGGTATTTGCTCTGACGGCGCATCGCAGTGTCGAGCAAATGCTAGCTCTGTGTTTGAAGCACTCCCCAAGTATTGCGGTTATGGTGGATGAAGATGCTGCGCAATGCTTGCAGGGTGAGTTGCTAAAACATGCTTCTGATATCAAAGTTTTGGCAGGTGCGGAGTCTCTGGAATGTGTGTCCGCACATGATGATGTTGATGTCGTCATGGCTGCAATCGTTGGTGCAGCCGGGCTAGAGGCGAACCTTGCTGCTGCTAGAAAAGGTAAGAAAGTTTTACTAGCGAATAA
>NZ_LWFZ01000301.1:0-398 GCF_001635225.1 Oleiphilus sp. HI0086 | reverse complement strand
CACTTTAATGATCATATTGATTTGATGATTTCAGACGTAGAGATGCCAGAGATGGATGGCTACACCTTGACGACCTTATGTAAGGATGATCATCGTTTAGCACCACTTTATATTATGCTGCACACTTCATTGAGTGGTGTGTTTAACCAGGCAATGGTAGAAAAAGTTGGTGCCGATGACTTTATGGCCAAGTTTAGTCCGGATGAACTTGCGGAAAAAGTGATGGATATCATTGATCGTATCAAGACGAAAGCTTAGATGTACAGCGCAACATGCTCGTTAAAGGGTGGCTATGCAATTAGATAGTTCAGCTCAGGAGTATCACTTATTCCGCACCTTTCTAGAGGAAGCGTGCGGGATATTGTTGGGTGAAAATAAGGCTTATCTAGTGAGTAGTC
>NZ_LWFZ01000300.1:0-268 GCF_001635225.1 Oleiphilus sp. HI0086 | reverse complement strand
GGCTCTAATTTATTAATGGTGACAATTAAACCGATTGCCGGGTGATCTAAATAATGAATTTCTCCATATTTTAAGCGCCGGCTTTGGTGTAAACGGAATACCTGACTAGGTATCCTGGAGGAAGAGTGCTTGCTTAAAACAATTTCGTCTGGCTTGTATGCTTGTAGCAATGAATCAGTTTTGTGTCGAATAGTGCTGGTCGAAAGTAGCCAGTCGAAAATGTTTCGCTCTGGATAAAACAAAAAACTGGTAAGAAATAAATCTGCTT
>NZ_LWFZ01000299.1:0-696 GCF_001635225.1 Oleiphilus sp. HI0086 | reverse complement strand
CAAATAGAAGGTAAAAGGGTGTCAGAAGTTCTGGTTTCATTTGTGCTTGATTTATCGTTCATAATAAGTCGCTAGATAACGCTAATAATAGTAGCTCTATCTGCTAGATCTCGGGCTCTGGCTCTAATTTATTAATGGTGACAATTAAACCGATTGCCGGGTGATCTAAATAATGAATTTCTCCATATTTTAAGCGCCGGCTTTGGTGTAAACGGAATACCTGACTAGGTATCCTGGAGGAAGAGTGCTTGCTTAAAACAATTTCGTCTGGCTTGTATGCTTGTAGCAATGAATCAGTTTTGTGTCGAATAGTGCTGGTCGAAAGTAGCCAGTCGAAAATGTTTCGCTCTGGATAAAACAAAAAACTGGTAAGAAATAAATCTGCTTCGATGTGCATGTATCGGGAACGTTTAATAGTAAGCGTTCCCTCTAGGTGAGTTTCACCATAATAGCTTTCATTTTGAACTACATCGGTCAGCGCAGATATACGAAGTGGGGGTAATGTGCTGCCTGGTTCCATGGCTTGTTGCCAAGCGCCATATTTAATGACGCGTACATCCCTACTTTTATTTAATTTTGAAAGCGCATCATTGAGTTGCATTGATGAACTATCAAGCTGTTCATATTGGAAGTTCGATAAGGTTTCTAAACCTTCGATCAAATGAGTGTATTGTGAATGCCGAGGTGGATTGTAGG
>NZ_LWFZ01000298.1:0-3941 GCF_001635225.1 Oleiphilus sp. HI0086 | reverse complement strand
ATCTGAACAGAATTCTGTTTAACACCATTAAAAGTAGGGAAACATGAGCCAAGTATTTTTTCTCGGTACTCATCTTGTGAAAACTCGGGTTTTACACTTCGTTATCACCCTTTTTTGTCTGCCAGGTTTTGCTGCGGCAAACAGTCTTGATGATGAATGGAAGGCATTTCAACAAGCAGAACAAGCGGCTTTCAATACCTACTTAAGTGAACATGATCGACAATTCGTTGACTTTTTAGATCAGCATTGGGAAGAGTTTGATCTATTCCAGGGAAAGGTACGAGATACGACACCTAAGCCTGCTAAAGCTCCTTCGGTTAAGAATTTGCTGTCTAGTACTGGGAAAACTGAACATATCGATACACCGGCTTATTCACCCTCACTACCTCTAGATAATGAGGCCTTGTTTTTTGGCCATGAGCGAGCTGACGTGAACGCCAGTAATATTGACTTCCCTGACTTGTCAAAACTGACCAATAAAAAACTCGCTGCTACATGGAAAGTGCTGGCGCAAGCCGACCATAAGGGGCTATTGGCTCATGTCCGAGAGAGCAAACAAATACTAGGGCTAGGGGATTGGGGAACCTATCTATATCTGAACTTTGTGCTTGAAAAGCAAATCTCAAATGACAATGAAAGGACGAGTTACCTCTGGTTCATATTGACCAAGCTAGGCTATGACGTGAAAGTTGCTTATGGCAAGCGAGACCTTTTTCTGATGCTGCCGTCAAAACAAACTATTTTTGGTAAGGCCTACCTACAGATATCTGACAAGACCTATTACCTAGTTCATTCGACCAAAAATAAAGGCCCGCTTTTTTCTTATCCCGGACATTATGACCGGAGCAATCGTAGCTTTGAGATCAACTTTGAGCAGGTTTTAAATAGCTCGCCTAAGATACTTTCTCGAAAAATTTCGTTTGAAGATAGCAATACGAGTACCGAGCTTAGTTTTGAGTATGATGCGGGCTATGGCCTGATGTTGAATGCTTACCCTCAAATAGATCTCAAATATTATTTTACCGCAAAGCCTAACCCAACCATGGTAGAGAGCTTAAGAAGGCAGCTTAAACCCCGGCTTCAGAGCTTGAGCGAACGTGATGCGATCGACTATTTGCTAGCTATGATTCAAACCGGCTTTAGTTATGCTCTGGACCAAGAACAATTTGGTGAAGAGAACTACCTGCTGGCCGAAGAAAGTTTGTTATACAAAGCGAATGACTGCGAGGATCGATCGATTCTACTGGCTTGGTTAATCCAAGATCTGCTGAAACTGGATGTCGTGGGCTTGGATTTTCCAGGGCATATTGCCGTGGCGGTAGCGACTGAAGCCCGCGACGGAGATTGGCTTATTTCCCAAGCAGGTAAAACTTACGTGATAGCCGACCCAACTTATATTGGTGCAACGACGGGCATGGTGATGAGCGAATATAAAAGCACGATACCGAAGGTGATAGAGTTCTAATATTAGAATTGACCAAAATAGCTACTAAACTCGGCCCCGGTTAGTATGCTTTTTTCTATCAACTCCAAGCCAATTTCACCTTCACCATAAAAGTTCGGCATTTCACTGTTTCTAAGTTGCGTTTGGGATTCAAGTACTTCCTGATCACTGCCGTGTACTTCTTGATTATAGAAAGCGACGAGTAAAGGCGACTCCGACCGAACGGTGTAGGAAACCTTGCCCAGATATGTACTGACAAATAAGCCTGCTCGACCTCGATCTAGGTTTTCGAGGTAATAGCTCGCAGTTTTAGCATGGTCGATCACGTAGGTTTGTGGGTTGGCGGGGAAGGAGGTAAAGGCGGCTTCGCCTAAATTCCATGGGCCCTTGGTTGTTGTGGCAACTTCAGGATGAAAGTCTTCTAAAAGAGGTAAAACAGTAAAGGCTGTTACGCGCTCGTCATCTATAAAAAGCGTGAGTAAAAACTTTTCGTCGTAGTAATAATTAGCGTTAATATCTTGATTGATAGCGCGGGAGACCTGAGGGCTGCCTAACAGCTCCTCCATATAAGGCACTGTATTACCCACATGTATTTTGGATATCGTTTCATACTCGATATCGTTAGTAAATTCTGAACGAATGGTTTCAACGGTATCACCTAGCACGGTCACCGCTTCGGAGTACTCGCCCAAGGCGATAATGATGGCCAGGAAAGTGAGGAAAGAGCCTTTAAATTTGCTGAAGAAGAGACTTCCCCCGAACATGTGTTGTTCTTTTACTTCTTCTTCCACTTCATCTTCGATTGTATTTTGAAGTTCTTTGCTGAGCTCTTCTTTTAATTCCTGCTTGATTTTTATTCTTTGCTGTTCTTCCATGTTTGTCTCTCTCATTTGGCCGAAGCTGAAAGCCTTAAAAAAACGGCCTAATTTATCGGTACTTAGGAATACGCTTTTTCACTTTGGCTAAGTACTTTCGTGTTTCTTCGTAAGGCAAATGTTCGATTAAGTGATCATAGACTTCTTGGGGTGTAAGGGCGTTTATTTTAGCTAAGGCAGGTTTTAAACGTCGCTTCCCAGTGAAGGCTTTCGCTACATTACCTGCGCCTGTGTTATAGGCGGCAATACTACAATAAAGTCGACTCAGCTCATTTTTGATACCTTTAAGGTAGCGATAGTACAGAATATTTAAATAGGTCGTACCCACTTCAATATTTTTGTCAGAGGTATAGAGATATGAAGGCGAGAGTATTTTTGCCTTGCCAAATAATTGTTGAGTTGCGTCTTGCCCTGCTGAGCTTGGAACAATCTGCATTAGACCATAGGCCGGAATCGGGGAGCGAGCCATCGGGTTGAATGCAGATTCGGTTTCAATAATGGCGTAGACCAGTGCGTCTTCGATTTTTGACTTTGCCGCAAACTTGCTCACGTCACTCGATAACATTTTTGCCTGACGAGGTAATTTATTGACTCTTAAGTCTGCCATCGCTTTAGGCTTTTTAGTTTTGCTACTAGCGATCTTCTTTTCTTTTTCTGCCAGCTTTTTATCGATGACGTTCATAGGAACTTCAACGCTTACGACTTTCTTACCTTGTTTATTGGTTTGTTCTTTTTTCTTGCCTAGTTTGATCATTCGATCAACGATTTCATCAATCTCTTTATCGCTCAGCGCTTGTTCTGCACTGGCTTTAGGAATAAGAATCGGTGTAGGTTTTACCTTGGCAGTTTCGAGTAGAGTAATTTTTTCTTTGCTTTTTTTCTCGATGGCTTGAGCAAGCGTGTCATCTTTGAAGGCTTCTGCTTTGTTCTTGGTGATGAGTTTCTTTAAAGAGCTTCGTAATTCCTTATCGTTGCGCTGCTTGCCTTCATGAGTGTGAGAAATTGAAATGGTTTGCTTCTCAAAATCGACGCTCTTTTTTTCCTTTAAGTCTTTAGAGTATTCGACCCATACTTTACGAGATGATAATTCGGGTTTGTCCCAAACTTTGCTGAGCTTGCTTTGATAGCGCTGTGTTTCTTTCTGGGATATTTTCTTAAACTCTGCAAACTCTTCCATCAGCTTTTTCTTATAGCTATCGAAGGCGTTTGTTTCTTGAAGTTTGAATTTCTCAAACTCGGACATTTCCGGTTTTTTACTAGGGGGTGCACTTTGCTCGAAAGCTTTGTCGATGTCACCAAAAGCTTCGTTCATTTCATTAAAAGGGTCACTAGCAGAAAGGTTACTTATTGGAAGTGCTAGCAAAACCGCTAAATTGAGTAACTTAAAGCCGCCCTTTTTCATAACGTTATCCTTTTATTTGTTTAAGGCTTCAATACGATTTAGGAAGAGCCAGGAGCGAGCTTGTACCCGCCCTGGCAAAGGTGATAAGCGCCGTGATTAGTTTTCAGCGCTAAACTCAGCTTCCATTTCATCGGCTGCTTTCTTGGCTAAGAAACGCTCATATAAAACAGCTTCGTTTTTAGGAGAGATGCTTTTGCCAGAACCTTGAAGCAAGTCTTTA
>NZ_LWFZ01000297.1:0-328 GCF_001635225.1 Oleiphilus sp. HI0086 | reverse complement strand
AGTGAAGGACAATAAAAAGATGCGTCTTAATCAATTATCAAATAATGTGTTTTTTAACTTCAAGCAATACGGTTTGACTTTGTTCATCTTGCTCAGCTTAAGTTTCTCTTTTTCACTTCAAGCCGCTGGCTTTCCGCAACGTCTGATAGAAGGAAATTCACAACCCTCTCTCGCGCCGATCATTAAGGAGTCAGCGCCAGCCGTGGTTAATATTGCGACCTATACCATTCAGCGTAAATATAACCCTTTACTACAGTCACCATTTTTTCGACATTTCTTCTCTTTTCCTGATGAAATTGAAGAGTCACGCCAAGTTCAAAGTGCTGGC
>NZ_LWFZ01000296.1:0-633 GCF_001635225.1 Oleiphilus sp. HI0086 | reverse complement strand
ACGCTCCTACTACCGCTACTAACTCAGTTTTGCTCTGATGAAATAGAACCATACTTTTTAGATATCCATCAAGAATCGCTTGACAGTGTTGAACGCCTATTACAGGCCTTTGAATTAACGAAGTATTCCAGTCACCTTGTCAACGCTAATGCCTGTGAATACCAGCACCCTGATACACTCGACATTATCATCAGCGAAACAATGCAGAAGTCTCTTGAGCATGAGCCTCAAGTAGAAATAACGGCAAACCTAGCAGACCAACTTAAGCCGCATGGTATATTTATTCCACAATCTATTAATGTGTCTTTAGAGCTTAAGGTTGTGAAGAATAACAGCGCTGATTCTGCAAACGCTACATTCTACCCGGTTGCAAGGTTAATAGACCTAACGCCAAAACACGCAGTTAAATATTGCGCTGAAGCAAAAAACAATAGCTCCAACGCTGAGCTATCCTTTTACTGCTGCAGCTTCACACTCCCCAAACAAAATCTATCAGGTCGCCACTCCCTATTCCAGACAACTACAATACAAGCGTACAAAGATTACATATTGAGCAACGGTGATTGCGACCTATCTCTCCCGAGGCCTTGTTTAGAAATATCGCAATTGAATGGTGAAGCAACTTACGAGGTT
>NZ_LWFZ01000295.1:0-387 GCF_001635225.1 Oleiphilus sp. HI0086 | reverse complement strand
ATCGGTATCCAACCAAGCTTGTCATCCGCTGAAAACATATTGACATTAAGAACGCCATCGACAGACCGGGTTCAACATTGATGAACCCGTCTATCTCGCTTTACTTAACCTGATACGAACTGAGGGGCGAAGCCTATGCTCCAGATGACGACTGTACCGACTCTTGTTGCTACAAGGTAAACGAGAGCGACAGTCAAGATAGCGCCGCTAAACAACAATGCGCGTTCTTTGCTAATACCCATGACAATCGGTAAACCGTCGTAGATCAAGAATCCTGCATATACTGCCGCTATAAGATATACAGCCATGTTGAAAATAGGTTCAGGGTTTAAAAGGGCGATACCAGCCAAAAAAAGTGGCGTACAAGAATAGGCTGCCAAGGCGATA
>NZ_LWFZ01000294.1:0-634 GCF_001635225.1 Oleiphilus sp. HI0086 | reverse complement strand
ATTTGGCACGGTGCATTGCCACAACTGTTTTGCCCGTACCCGCTCCACCTAGTACTCTTACCGAACCATTCTTAATACCCATAACGAGCTTGCGTTGCGCTGGGTGCAGAAACACTCGCCATTTAGCAACCGGTTCAGCAAGCATTTCTCTTAGCTCTTTTTCACTTGCTGGGACAAAGAAGCTAGCTATAGTAGAAGGTAGGCTGAGTGCTTGCTGATAGTCTGATGAATCAACGCTTGAAACATCGCTAGTTTCGCTTTCTAGTAAAAGACTTTCATAGCTTTCGCCCGCGTTATAAAAGAATAAAGCCTCATATGCCTCTTTCGGTAATCGGTGTTGTAGTTGATCCAACATCGACTCGTTAGTCACACTCCTTACAGACGATATAAGCTCATCGGGAACACCAAGTCTTAGTAAGTGTTTATCCTTTAAATTGTCAAACAAGCCCTTTTCGAAAGTAGACGGAGCTGAAACCTTTTGCATCGTCTCAATCATGGTCTCGTATATCTGTAGAGATCCAGTATTAGGATTTATTTTACACTGATGAACTGCTGCCCAGTTATATGCTCTATCATGATGATCTACCCACAATAGCAAATAGACATTTCCCTCAGCCGGTGCATGTAGTATGAC
>NZ_LWFZ01000293.1:0-546 GCF_001635225.1 Oleiphilus sp. HI0086 | reverse complement strand
AACGATTAATTCTTCTCATTATTGTTCCCTAGCGCCATATATAATCTGCTAAAAAGCGTTTTCAAAAGTGCCTTATGGTTAATCAAAAATATGCCCTAATATCAGAAATTTGCTGAAGAACGATGCAGTTCATCATTTGGCTTGCTATTCTATGACGATACACGTTTTCAAACCACCTCATTATGTGCTTCAGCACTAATGACCTTCGATACGATAAGAGACAGAAATGAATTACAATATTGTCGATACCGCGATTTCATCACTAAAAGCAGACAGCCTATGCATAGGCCTATACGAAAATCAGACACTATGTGAGCAAGGCAAAGCGCTCGACAAACTTCTTGATGGGCAACTAAGCCAAAGCATATCGCAATTCGACATTGATAGTGATTCAGGAAAAAGCTTCTTCCTACCCCTTCGTAGCGAACACGCTAATAGCGTTATTCTTTTGGGCATGGGAGACAAAAAGAAGTTAAACCTAAGCAGCCTAAACAAGGCCTTCAGCGCATTAGCAAGTCAAGCGAAAAGCGCCAAAGTAAAATCCTT
>NZ_LWFZ01000292.1:0-276 GCF_001635225.1 Oleiphilus sp. HI0086 | reverse complement strand
TTAGGTGATCGCTGTACTGTTGAGTCAGGTCTCTACATTACTGCTGGCACTAAAGTAGTTATGCTTGACTCTGAAAACCAGGTCGTTGAGACGGTTAAAGCACGTGATCTAGCAAATAAAGCTGACCTACTGTTCCGCCGAAACTCGGCAAATGGTCGAGTTGAATGCTTAACTAATAAGACTGCCATTGAACTGAATGAAGAGCTTCACGCCAATAACTAGTATCTGGCTAAGCAACTAACACTGCCCTAACAGGGCAGCCCTTAAAGGCGCACT
>NZ_LWFZ01000291.1:0-663 GCF_001635225.1 Oleiphilus sp. HI0086 | reverse complement strand
GGAAACTTACAATGCTTCTTAACAGTTGAAGATCTGAACTATCTAGCTTGTATGATTGATCTAGCTGTTGCCATTCTTTACCTTTATTCGCTCCTGGGCCACTACGGTAGTAATCTGCCAAAGCAAGGCGAACCCGAATATTCTTTTCATCTAACGACAAAGCTTTCAGAAGGGCATTCTCACCCTTTTTGTACTGACCATCAGATATTGCTGCTAAGCCATACAATGCAAGTGTTTCGGGCGCCTTACTGCGATCAATAGTAGGCTCAAGTATTTCTAGCACTTTCTTTGGCTCATTCATTTTCAGATTCGTCGCCGCATAAATGTGACGCGTCATCTCATTTGCGACTTCCGGATCAACACTTTCTGAAAGGTATTTAGAGGCTGCGGTATTATCTCCTTCCAAATAGCTAATAATACCTAGTAGCTGAGTCGCTAGCTTGTATGAGGGATAATCATTTAATATCTCGATCAAAGTTGCTTTAGACGCATCCAATTCGCCTGCTTGCATTTTCTCGACCGCAAGCTGATATTTCTCTTTTACTTCATTTGAACCCGGGAAGGCTTCGGATAACAGTTTGGTGTAAATATAGGCTTCGTTAGAACGGCCTTGGCGAGTCAAAACATAAGATAGCCGTTCTAATACAACGGCTTTTTCCGGCT
>NZ_LWFZ01000290.1:0-503 GCF_001635225.1 Oleiphilus sp. HI0086 | reverse complement strand
TGTAAGAATAAACTGGCTTGCCAGTCTGTTTAGGAACGAAGTAGTACATAATGCCCAAGAAGCCTGCCGTCAGGAAGAAACCAACAGCATTATGGCCATACCACCACTGCATCATCGCATCGACAGTACCTGCGTAAGCAGAGTAGGACTTCCAGAACGTGACTGGAATGGCCATGCTATTCCCGATGTGTAGAATCGCGACAGTGATAATAAATGCGCCATAGAACCAATTTGCAACATAAATGTGCTTGGTCTTACGCTTCATTATGGTACCAAAAAAGAGGACGCCATAGGCTATCCAAACTAAGGTGATTAGAATATCGATCGGCCACTCAAGCTCTGCGTATTCTTTTGCGCTAGTAATGCCTAGTGGCAAAGTGATCGCTGCTAGAACGATGACCGCTTGCCAGCCCCAGAACATGAATGACGCGAGGGTGTCCGAGACCAGGCGTGCTTGGCAAGTCCGCTGCACCACATAAAACGATGTAGCAAATAGAGCACTA
>NZ_LWFZ01000289.1:0-1028 GCF_001635225.1 Oleiphilus sp. HI0086 | reverse complement strand
TCAGTGTTGTGAGATAGCGCGTTTACAGTCTTGATAGACATCATCGGACCTTCGAAAGTAGACATGCCATAGAAAGAAAGCGATACAACCAAGAAACGTAGTACTGGGTCAGTACGTAGTTTATGCCATGCACCAGAAAGCGTCATCATACCGTTGATCATACCACCCCATGATGGAGCTAGTAGGACTAGGGACATGATCATGCCCGCACTCTGTGCCCAGTCAGGAAGAGCGCTGTAATGTAGGTGGTGAGCGCCTGCCCATACATATAAAGAAATCAGTGACCAGAAATGAATAATAGATAGTCTGTAAGAATAAACTGGCTTGCCAGTCTGTTTAGGAACGAAGTAGTACATAATGCCCAAGAAGCCTGCCGTCAGGAAGAAACCAACAGCATTATGGCCATACCACCACTGCATCATCGCATCGACAGTACCTGCGTAAGCAGAGTAGGACTTCCAGAACGTGACTGGAATGGCCATGCTATTCCCGATGTGTAGAATCGCGACAGTGATAATAAATGCGCCATAGAACCAATTTGCAACATAAATGTGCTTGGTCTTACGCTTCATTATGGTACCAAAAAAGAGGACGCCATAGGCTATCCAAACTAAGGTGATTAGAATATCGATCGGCCACTCAAGCTCTGCGTATTCTTTTGCGCTAGTAATGCCTAGTGGCAAAGTGATCGCTGCTAGAACGATGACCGCTTGCCAGCCCCAGAACATGAATGACGCGAGGGTGTCCGAGACCAGGCGTGCTTGGCAAGTCCGCTGCACCACATAAAACGATGTAGCAAATAGAGCACTACCCCCAAAAGCAAAGATAACTGCGTTAGTGTGCAGTGGGCGAATACGACCGAAGCTTAAATAAGGTGAATCGAAGTTTAGCTCTGGCCATACTAATTGAGCAGCGATAAGAACACCGACGGCCATGCCGACAATACCCCATACCACCGTCATAATGGCAAACTGTCTTACAACTTTGTAGTTGTAAGTGATTTGGTTGGTCTCTTTGCTCATCGTTGA
>NZ_LWFZ01000288.1:0-501 GCF_001635225.1 Oleiphilus sp. HI0086 | reverse complement strand
CAAGCTTTCAAACCCAACTGCTCTTTTATCTTCATACGCATTGAGTCAGAGGCACTACGCTCACCATGGGTAACGAACACTTGCTTGGGGGAGATCTTTGACGCACGCAACCAGTCAATAATTTCTTGATAGTCGCCGTGGGCAGACAGGCTACCACTATGATAAACCTCCGCTTTCACAGGGTAGTACTGGCCGTGTATTTTGACTTCAGCAGCACCACTGACCAGGGTATCACCTCGCGTTCCAGGTGCCTGAAATCCGATAAAAACGATACTGTGCTGATGATGCGGTAAGAGATTTTTTAAGTGGTGTAAAACTCTGCCACCACTTGCCATACCGCTGGCAGAGATGATTACTGAAGGATAAGAACTGCCATTAAGTGCGATAGACTCTTCAGCGGTGCGTACAAAATGAGTTCCATGGTCTATTTCAGCACACTGGCTGGCACTAAGCTTGTGCTCTTTATTGTGCCGACAATAGATCTCGGTCGCCGTAATCGCC
>NZ_LWFZ01000287.1:0-3525 GCF_001635225.1 Oleiphilus sp. HI0086 | reverse complement strand
ATATTGCTGCTGGTTCACACTTCTATTATGCGCTTGCAAGGATTGCATTTGCGCTACATTGAAGTATGTAAAAAATGAGATGAACGATAGAAAGATCGCAGCTAGGCCAACTGCGGACTTCCAATATAAACTAACAAAAAGCTGTTTTTTTGTGTCTTGCATTAGAAACGATACGCCACCTGAGCTAAAAACATATTCCAGTGCTTACGTTGTTTTTCCATATCTGGATTTTCTAAGTCAGGCAACCAAAATGTACCATTTACAGCGTGAAACTCGATTGAAAACATCCATTCGAACGAAGGAGCATAACTAATGCCAATAGTGGAGTCTTTAGCAAAAGCATTACGCGCATACCTATTGATTGGGTCACCGGCTTCATAGTCCGAGCCATCTTTGTCGTCTTTAAACCGATAAGCTTCGTCCTGGCGCACATATACCTGCATATTAGGTGATAGTTGATAATCTACCTGAACGTAATAACCAATAAACTTTTCCACATTTTTATTGCCAGCAAAAATGTTATCTACTTCGATATCTCGTCGTTGGATTTCAGTTGTGAAGCGCCATTTATCAATACTGAGTTCAAAAGAAAGCATCAATGCTTTTAGGCCAAGCTCACCCTCAAACAGTGGAGGGGTGACAGTAAGATCTTGAAACGTTTCCCCTGCTCCCGGTGTAAAATCAGCATCTAATTGAACATAAGAAAGCGCAGTGCGCCACGCACCAGAACCGGGTTCAAAAGACAGCCTCGTAAAGCTAGCGCGCTCATTATCGAAGCTACCAGAGGTTTTCGTACTTAAGATTGACTCAACACTATGACTATTAAAAATCGGCTCACCAAAAGCAGTACTAAACGACAACGTACCGCTCTGGAATTCCCGGTGCCCATAAAGCCCTATACTATCTGATGAATGTAATATCTCTTGCAAGTAATCAATATAAATAGACTCAGGCAACAGTAAGCTAGGACGTGTTACTGCAACATCTCTAGTTTCGTTAAAGAAGCCAAACGGATTCTTTAAACGCCCTGCTCTTAAACCTAAACCATATTCAAAATCATCAAAAAGCCGCCAATCAAGTATCGCAAAATCAAGTCTAGTACCTTTTGGCTCGCCGTTACCAATCTGTTTGTAAAGACCCTGCATGGAAAACTGTAAAGAGTTCGTCGCCTTCCAAGACCCGTTTAAACCAACACTATTGTATTTAAAGCTACCATCAGAACTAGAACCCAAAAAATCATTTTCATCGGTTAAAACAAAGCTTTGACTAACAAAACCGTGCCAATTGATATGATCCACTAGATATTTCTTAGCTTCCGTAGCGAAAGAAACTAAAGAAGTTCCACCCAGCACAACCGCTAAAACGGCCTTAGCGAATACTGACCGTAGTAACATGCTCATTCGACATGCCTCCTTCAACATAACCAATTGCCCCGGGTGTATTATTAATTGTCGCTAGCATATCTTCGACGGATTGAACGACAACAGGTCCCTGACCTATACCTGAGTATATATACCGGTCCCATTGACGCCTAAGTTGATGCGGGAGCATTTTTAAGGTATTCATCAAAAATGATCGATGAACCGGGTTGGTATCTTGGAAAACCACCACTGTAATCTTTGTTCCATCGGGCCAAGCTCTAGCTCTCAGACTAAAAATAGCGCGCAACTCATTTAAGCTTAAAGTGTCGGTTAGCGTGGAGAGATGAGTGATAACAGACTGCGCGTTCGCTGATTCACTGACATGACCGCCTGAGTCATCAGCATAACAGGTACGGGCGAGCGACAGTTGGAAAACTGCAATCAAAGAAATATAAATGATAAAGGACTTTATCCACATGATTACAAAGGTAGACCATAATCTGTGGATTGCCAAAGCCACAAACCTAAACACGCGTGGTTTTACACTTTAATAACATAGCTCTGAGTTTTAAGAGCAATATGGAGATATAAACAAGAATGGCCCGCCCTTCAGGATTCGAACCTGAGACCTTCCCCTTAGGAGGGGGACGCTCTATCCAGCTGAGCTAAGGGCGGAAAAATAGGCGCAGGAATAATAGCGAGCAAATGAGTCAGGCTCAAGTGGAAATTACACGTTGCAACAGATTATTCCCATACAATTGAAGCCAGGACTTGCGATACCCACTGTTACCTGCGACTAGGACAGTGCCTTAACCTTCGTTTGTAAACTTTGGAAGCGTTTGTATTGCCTATGCTGAGCAGGAATATGCTTAACATTGTCCAAGCATTGCTCACACTTTGCTTTGAGCTGAGGGTTGCCACCTTGCTGTCGAATTTGTTTTAGCATTACCTGGACGGTATTAAGGTTAAGGGCTGGGTGTTTTGGCGTAACCTGAAGCGCCTCATCAAAAACGCGAATCGCTTCGTCCAGATCACCCTCTTCAAATGCAGTAATACCACTCTTGTTAAGCTTTCTAGCTTTAACCCTTTTCTGAAGGCTAACAGGCTCATCAAGCAACTCTTCAATATTGTTCATGACACCCTTGTCGTCCGAGTGACGCTCTGCCAAATCACTTAATACCTTCTCGGCTTCGGTCTCGTCTCCCATACTGTAGAGTGTTTTAGCAAACTCCAAGGTTGTTTCAGCTGAGGCGCTCGATACATCCATTGTTTCCTGGGCTTTATCCAGTGCAGCCTGAGACTTTTTGTCATCACCCTGCCCTTTGTGAACACGGGCCTCGATCAATAATGCACTAGCCTGAACATTGACATCATCCTTAAATTTCTTACTAGCACGCCCTAGAATATGAACAGCTTCTTTTGCCTGTTTTTTACCATTATCCGACGTATCACCTTCAGCCAAATCAGAAAGGCAGCGACCTAAACTTAAATAATTTTCAGAAGACTCGTGTACAGAATTGTGCCCCAACTTTACACTTTGACAAAAAGCATCCGCAGCGCCTTCAACATCTTTATTTTTAGAGCAAACTTCAGCAAGTTTCTGCTGACGCAGAATAGCATGCGGTGAAATATCAACAGCCTTTGCCAAAGTTTTTTGCGCATCGCGGGCCTTCCCATGCTTTAGTTGCGCTTCGGCCAAGGTATCATAGGCTTCAATTAAGTTCGGGTTACCTGCTAATAAGCCTTGAAGCCCCTTGATAGCGCCTTCATAGTCGCCCAAAGCAACTTGCACCTTGCTTAAACCAAGCCTTGCCCAACCAATATCACGTGTCGATAACACGTCACGATATATCTTCGCTGCGCGTTCGTTCTCACCCATCTGAAAATAAAGACTAGCAAGCTTGCGCATACACCAGGTGATATATTTAGTTTCGTAGCGAACCTCTTTATTGATTAGTTCGATCGCTTTGGGGAGGTTTTCAGCATCAATCGCCTCATTAACAGGTTTCAATACCTCACGCTGCTCGATCATTGCATCCAAACGTTTTTGTAAAACGGCTTTTGTAATAGGCTTTGTGATGTAGCCATCAGGCAAGTATTCAAGCGCTCCCATGACCATATCTTTAGAAGTTTCTGCCGTGATGAGTATGAATATGCCTGTATG
>NZ_LWFZ01000286.1:0-526 GCF_001635225.1 Oleiphilus sp. HI0086 | reverse complement strand
ACGAATGTAATGATGATGCACTATCTGTACTCAAAGAAGTCTGCACCAAGCATAAGCTTGTCGGCCTAAAAGTTAGTACAGGCAATAATATGATCGGCATTAAAGATGCTTCGAACGAAATAGATGACGTACTAAAGTCTAACGTTGACCTCGGCGCAATATTTCTATCAGAGGATCCTGACCCGAACGGCTTCACCGGTTTAGATTTGTGCATGAAAATTCATCATACACGACCTGAACTACCGATTTTTCTTCGTAGAAGCAGCCTTACTGATACGCAAGACCTTGACCCTGATGTTCAGGAAGCAATTACAGGTGTTTATACACTTGAGACACCTGAAGCTCTAGACGAGCTAATCAGCTCATATGTGTGCAGCATGTACTATCCTATCGAGCTTGCACAGGGCATCCAGGATATTTCCTTAGATGCATTTGAGAACGTCATTAAAGGTACAGATATTAGTTGCGAGCAGCCCTATTTGGTTAAAGACCAAATCATTTACGGTGAGCTGTTTAGCCTTATACC
>NZ_LWFZ01000285.1:0-851 GCF_001635225.1 Oleiphilus sp. HI0086 | reverse complement strand
TTATGACTTAAACTCTGTGTATGACTTGGTAGGCCGAGAAAGCCAGATGATAAGCGGTTCTGCCACTTATTTCCCTAATAGTTATATTTTGCCGACAATTCGTCAAGCAGATTTAATTGATAGCGTTGCAGATGCCCTGCAGTTTATCTCCTACTATCACCCAAAAGACTTTATTGATGCCGTCCATGAAGCGTATTTAAAAGAAGAGTCCCAAGCTGCTAAAGATGCAATGGCACAAATACTCATCAATTCACGTATGTGTGCAGAAGGTAAGCGACCAATTTGTCAGGATACCGGTATCGTGACTGTATTCGTTAAAGTCGGTATGGATGTGCAGTGGGATGCTGAATTAAGCCTGACTGATATGATAAATGAAGGTGTACGTCGTGCTTACACTCATCCAGATAACGTCTTACGTGCTTCAATCCTAGATGACCCTGCCGGCGCTCGTAAGAATACTAAAGACAATACACCTGCTGTGATCCACTATGAGATTGTCGAAGGCAACACTGTCGACGTCCAAGTTGCTGCAAAAGGCGGTGGTTCCGAGAATAAGTCAAAAATGGCGATGTTGAACCCTAGTGACAGTATTGTTGACTGGGTTCTGAAAACGGTTCCTACGATGGGCGCTGGCTGGTGCCCGCCAGGCATGTTGGGTATAGGCATCGGTGGTACAGCTGAAAAAGCTGCCGTGATGGCGAAAGAAGCTTTGATGGAGCCGATTGATATTCATGAGCTTCGTAAGCGTGGCCCTCAAAATCGTGTTGAAGAGTTACGTTTAGAGATTATGGATAAGGTCAACGACCTGGGTATCGGTGCTCAAGGCCTTGGTGGCTTAACAACGGTTATGG
>NZ_LWFZ01000284.1:0-715 GCF_001635225.1 Oleiphilus sp. HI0086 | reverse complement strand
ATGAATGCCATTAGCTTAGGCGTGTTAGCCTTAGCTTTGTTGTCCCATACAGAAGCTGTGTGACAACCAGACTGGAAAGCACCATCAACACTTGGAGAGATAGTCGAAGCAGCCATTGCTTCTAGTTCCTGACAAGTCATAGGACCAGTCGTGTCCTGAGAACCTACGATGTTCACTTTAACGCGAACGTCAGAACCCGTGTGTAGTGGAGTCTTAGAAGTAACACCAACAGCGTTGCGGTTGAAGATCTTTTCAACTGCAGTTAGGCCTTGGCCTTCGTTAGAGATTTCTTTAGAAGCAGCGTAAACAACTGGTGCTTCAACGCCTAGCGTTTCAGCAGCAAATGTTTGTAGCTTCTTACCGAAAGTTACCGCGTAAGAGCCGCCAGCTTTCATGAATTCAACTTTTTGTGGCGTGAAGGCATCAGAAACGTCTGACAATTCTTCGCTACCGTTGTATAGCTTCTTAGCTTTAGTATCGATTGTTAGAACCGTACCTGTTGCAACAGAGTATGCTTCTTCCAATACTGGGTCGCCGTTTGCATCACGAACAACTTCACCGTTTGCGTCAGTTTTCTTAACCCAGTTTTTAAGGTCAAGACCGATACCACCGGTTACACCAACAGTCGTTAGGAAGATAGGTGCGATACCGTTAGTACCTGCAACTACCGGACGGTTGTTGATGAATGGAATGTATGGAGAAGTCTTCTCACCAG
>NZ_LWFZ01000283.1:0-546 GCF_001635225.1 Oleiphilus sp. HI0086 | reverse complement strand
GGTCTACCAAATTTAACGTCAGAAGGTCCGTATATTGAGGACAAGCTCGATTCGCACTGGCTGTCTTTACAGATAACTTGGGCCCTAGAGAGCGCAACCTTACTTAATGCAAAAGGCGAAGTGATTGGGCAGTGGGGTGATCAACGCATTCGTCCAAACTCCGACGTAATTGAGCGTACCTTGACGAGTCGCACTCCGTCCGAAGAAATGATCTGTTTTGAATTTTGTCAGTTAGCTGTACTGTCTCCGATTCTAGATATTAATGGTGATATTAAACTTATTCAGCTGAGCGTATCACTAGCAGATATGATGCTAGATTTTAATCGAATCACCGGATCTGATATCGGGATACTCACGCCGGTTAATAATAACTCTGAAGCATCAGTACAGTTTGGCAAGACTGGATTGGCTTTCTCTTCTTTGACGAATAAGCCTTTACTACAGCCAATTCTTCAGCAGCATGCTATTCAAAGTCGATGGAGGCGTGACTTTGTCGAAGCTGAAGGGCAGTTAATCAACATTATTGATTTACCAGGTTCTCAGTAT
>NZ_LWFZ01000282.1:0-382 GCF_001635225.1 Oleiphilus sp. HI0086 | reverse complement strand
AAGTCTATACAAGTGATTGACCAAGGTCTCGCTTTATGTGAATGTGGTCTTGCGTTTGTGCAGTAGTCAATACCGCACAATAGATAGGTACTCCACAACAATAGACGAGACTTTTATGGATACAGTTAGAATTATCTATCCCGCTATCGCGATGTTTTTATTAACCTCTTTTTTAGTTTTTAAACTAGGGTTAACACGCTTTGCGGCAATTAAACGCGGTGAAGTTAGTATGAAGTACTATCGTTCATACAATGAAGGGCAGGAGCCGCAAAGGCTCCATATTCTCACTCGCCATATTCATAACCACTTTGAGGTACCACCCTTATTTTATGTTGGGGTTATACTCACTTATATCACGGATAGCGTTGGTCTTGTGTCAGTT
>NZ_LWFZ01000281.1:0-357 GCF_001635225.1 Oleiphilus sp. HI0086 | reverse complement strand
TCTGCTCCCAATGCCATTGGGAAAGAACACTGGATAGTGAACAACTCCAGATCATTATCAATCTCAATAATATCATTATCACTCAGATAGACCTTTGCTTGGTAAAGCTCTCTTTGATTAACACCTAACGTAGTGTCATCCGAATATTTAACCGTTGTCATCCAAGTTATGCTTAACTTTTCTTCAGGGTTAAAGTGATTTTCTGTACTTCTATCATTTGAAAGCAGATTAAAAACCTTTGGGTCTAGAGGTGCCTCTCTAAACTCGATTACTAACTCAGGCCCTACTCCACCACCTTGACCGCCATTAGTTCCAGGGGCAGCTCCACCGCCACCACTTCCACCTCCATTACAGCCA
>NZ_LWFZ01000280.1:0-662 GCF_001635225.1 Oleiphilus sp. HI0086 | reverse complement strand
GTAACGAAAGTTACCGCTACAAAGAATCTACTAATAAACGAATTTAAAACTGGAAATAAAAGAAAAGTTCAGGCCGTAATCTGGCCTCTCAGGCGGGTCAAAATTAAGTGCAAAAGCAGGGTCAGTTTTACATGCAAATTAACAGGCGGGCTGCCGTATTGCCTTTATACCAGGAGTAGAGGCCGATGCTTAAACATATGACTTGTGAAAGCATGGTTACGATTGTGCTGATGCTAATGATGTATTCGTATTCGATAATAAAGCAGAGTAAGCTTGTGGCAAAAGCTAGCGCCGCCAAGACTTTAATTGACAGGTCAAGCTTGAGAGACAGCACTCTTAAGTTGATGTAGGCGCGACAATATAAGAAGCCGAATGCAACGCTCATATTCATGAAGAAGGGGATGCTGATTTTCTGCCAATAGAGAGAGTTTGGCCATAAGGCTTGGAAGGCAACCCCTTTAATCCCACCCAGGTACAAGAAAAAGCAGATAAAGATACCGCTTAACCAGATATACATGACGTCTCTTAGGAATACGGCATTTACTGCTGAAATAAATAGCGCAAGAATTACGATCCCATAGAGAATGCCGAGCAGTAGCTTAACTTTATCTATTTCATGAAAGAAGGTGTCATTGGGCCATATTTGAAGGGGGACAAACATC
>NZ_LWFZ01000279.1:0-443 GCF_001635225.1 Oleiphilus sp. HI0086 | reverse complement strand
ACTCAATACGAAATCACCAATTGATATTTCTTCATCAATTTCAGCTTCGATTAAGCGCTCGTCAACTCCCTCATATCGACCACAGACGCAAATCAATCCGTCATATTCAGCCAGTTCCACAGCTTTCTTATGGTCTAGGCGCTGTCCTTGAGGTGACAGGTATACAGTACGTAGTGATACCACCTTCTCGGGCTGATCGTGCTTTAGGTCCTGCACCATCTTTGCCTTAGCGTCGTGAATAGCATCCTGCAAAGGCTGCACTTTCATCAACATTCCCGGGCCACCACCATAAGGTCTATCATCGACCGTACGGTGCTTATCATGGGTGAACTCTCGAGGATTCCAATAATCCAGAGCTATTAGCCCTTTCTTTACTGCCCGCCCAACGACACCATGATCTTCTAGAGAGCGAAACATTTCAGGAAAAAGCGTAACCAGTCCAA
>NZ_LWFZ01000278.1:0-372 GCF_001635225.1 Oleiphilus sp. HI0086 | reverse complement strand
AGCCTTTTTCTGCCAAGGGCTCAGATATCGAGGAAATAAGCGTATAGGGTGCATTAACTTCGACAGAGCTATTATTGGGTGGAATTACCAGAATAGAGGTCGGTTTGCTTTGCTTAAGGGCCGTGTAGTCATAACCTTTAACGGCACAACCGGATAAAACTCCAAAAGCAAGTATTGAAATAACTAAGAACTTGAATCCCTTCATTTTGTTTTCTCCTTATGATGGCTGTTAGATGCTTCCAAGGCGGTGTCTTGCATGTTGGAGCGAGTCAGAATGCCGTCAACAAATACGCTAGATTCAGGGTACAGTGCTTTTTCTTGTAGCAAAGCGCTTTTTGCCAGGCCAGGGTTTCCGGCTTGAGCGTGAACCAT
>NZ_LWFZ01000277.1:0-230 GCF_001635225.1 Oleiphilus sp. HI0086 | reverse complement strand
TCTATGTAAGAGCAATAGCATTAAAAAAACCCGCAAGTGCACTGGCCGTTAGTGCCAAATTATCGTACAACAGCCCATAATCTTGCGAGAAAGAGTTCTGTATACCAAGGTTCATCCATATATCATTCGTCATCAAATATTCCTAGTCGTTACAAACAAAGGGGCCTTAAATAAATTCCCGAGGATTGTAACAAGTAAAGGAATGACAAATTATCCCAAAGTGGTAACAA
>NZ_LWFZ01000276.1:0-11330 GCF_001635225.1 Oleiphilus sp. HI0086 | reverse complement strand
TGAGCTCACGAACCTTATCGAGACCGGTAATTTCTTTAGTTTCGATACGATATTCCCCCCTAGCAAGTCCATTAGACTGAGTAGCAAGAGAGATAAAGCAGTCTAAATCTGTTTCGAACTGCCAAAAAAGCCAAGGGTCAGAATCGCTTTTTTGCTCCGGCTCAAAACGCGCCAAATAACGATTAGAATCATCAAATAGAAAGGAAAAGCTTTTAAGCGGAATAGACATGCCTCGCCCATCTGCTTTCATATAAGCTTCTTTCAAAGTCCAGAGAGAAAAGAAACGATCTCGAAATGCTTCTTGGTCGAGCTTCTCTATCTGGGCGTATTCCTTGGTTGAAAACGAGTATTTGGCCAAAGGCTGAAAATCAACCTCACGCTTATGCGATTCAATGTCCACCCCCAACACCTCATCACGAGAAAAAGCCAGTACGATATGATTGTCAGAATGCGACAAATTAAAGCTCAGCGGGTAATTCGGCAATTCAGGTTTACCGTAATCATTATAATTAAAGCACCATGTTTTAGGTGAATTCCCGGGGAGATATCGGCTAAGCAAGGTGCGTAAGAGATAGCGCGATACGAGATATACATGACGATCTTTTTCAAAGACAAAACGTTCGTATCGCACACGTTCGTCCTCACTCAAAAGAGCAAGAAACTCATCAATATGAGACGCCACATTTATACGTTCAACGGAACAGAGCCAAAGATCTATGCGCTGAGCTTGCATAGCTTTTACCGATAAATTCACAAAACCTTCCACATACACTCGCCACAAAGCTCGCTATAAACGCAAGCTTTGAATCAGGCAGAACAGCTTAACAAAAGAAAGCTCTGTCGGCACTGCTTTAGTCTCCATCGACATCGGCGTTTTAAAGAATGCCCTGATCAGATACGAAAACATTAAAATGCCATCTTATTTCGTATATCATCAGAGCTTCTCCCGGTCCAACAAGCTCAAAACGGTGTCAACATGCCAAGCTTTACCCATTTCCCCCAAGCTGAAACACAATTCCCTCAAGACAAGGAATTATGCTACCTGAATCACGCTGCGGTAAGCCCTTGGCCTGCATGTACGGAGCTAGCCGTTGCCAGGTTCGCCAAAGAAAATGTTTACAGCGGCGCTCAGCACTACCCTCAATGGTTACAGGTCGAGCAAGAACTGCGCGAGCGCTTGGCCAAGTTAATCGGCCTATCATCTACCCATGAAATCGCACTGGCAAAAAACACCTCCGAGGCACTGTCAATGATTGCCTATGGCATTGAATGGCAAGCAGGTGATGAAGTAATTATCAGCAATCAGGAATTTCCGTCTAATCGCATAGTCTGGGAATCCCTGAGCCAGTTTGGTGTCACTGTAAACGTAGCAGATATAGACAAACAAGACCCTGTGCAGGCGATACAACAGCTGATAAGCCCCAAGACCAGGCTGGTTTCTATTAGCTCTGTTCAGTATGCAAGCGGCATTACAATTGACCTCCCGTCTCTTAGCCAGCTATGCAAAGCAGAACAATGCCTCCTTTGTGTGGATGCCATACAAAGTCTGGGCGCATTACCTTTCGATCAAACCTTAATCGATGCTGATTTCATTGTTGCCGATGGACATAAGTGGATGATGGCCGCCGAAGGTTTAGCGCTTTTCTATGTGAAAGGCATACATATCGAAACACTGAAGATCAATCAATTCGGTTGGCATATGATCGAACAGCGCGGCAACTACGACTCGCCCGAATGGACGCCAGCAAAGGACGCAAAACGCTTTGAGTGTGGCAGCCCCAACATGCTGGGGGTACAGGCTTTAAATGCCAGTTTGGGGCTACTGCTGGATATAGGCATCGACAATATTCATCAAGCCATATGCGAACGAACGAACTATCTGAAGGCACAATTACAAACCATTGATGACCTTTGTTTCATTTCTCCTGAAAATAAAAACCAAGCGCGTCAAAGTGGCATTATCTGCTTTCGCATTGAGGGGAAGGACAGCACTGAGCTATATCAAACACTTATGTCACGTAAAGTAATCTGTGCAAACCGGGGAGGAGGTATTCGTTTTTCCCCGCACTTTTATACCACCAAGCGAGTGATCAACCGGGCTGTAGAGATTCTGCGCGACTTAGTCTAAATAATTGGAGTCATTCATTTAAGAACCCTTCTTTTGGCTTTCTCCGTGCAGGCCACCTGCCGCTCTGTGTCCTCTGTGGTGGATTTGTTTTTTGGTTTTGATTTCAAGATTAAACCCCTTAACCACAGAGGGCACGGAGCGCTTTGCTGCACAGAGGAATAATAATTCTCTATAGAGCTCCTCTATAAAATGGGTGCAATTCAGGGCAGAGTAGAACATCTCCCCGAACTCATCATTCCCGAGGTGTTTTTACCAGGAAACCAGCTACGTCGATACCTCGTTCTGACCCTCATGGATCCCGGCTTAAGAGCACACCGGGCTAACAAAGAGACCTGTGAATTATTAGTGCGGGATAAGATCCTGGTGTAAATAAGCTAGGCCGGCTTCCATCAGCTCAAGCTCCAGTACTACTAGCTCACTCGTGATAAAAGGATGAGGTTGATAGGTATTACCTTCAACCAATAGGCTCACTAAGTCTCCGACCAATGGCTGATGCGATACCAACAGCACATTATCAATTCCGGCCTGATTAAGCTGACGAAGCACTTGTTTCGGCGAGGAGTCGGGTGTAATAAAAGGCTTGGTATGAACATCGCACTTCAGCTGGTCTTGATAAACCTTTGCCGTCTGCTGAGCTCTTAGTAAGGGGCTCACCCAAATTTGGCTCACCTCACTTAATATACTCAAATGCTCTTTTGCTAAAGCACTTGTCTGCTGCACACCTCTTTCTGTCAAGGGGCGAGAGAAGTCGCTTTCTGCATAAAATGATGCCTCACCATGCCTGGAAATAAAGAGCTTCATCGCTACTTAATCTCATCCAGAAGCTTGTCTTTAGCTTTTGCTTGCGGCCAATCAGAAAATGGATAGGGCTTCACTTCACTTGCGTAGCTCAGGAATTCACTAATTTGTTTTAGGTACAAGCCCAAAGTCCTACCGGCATCTTTTAAAGATTCACTAGGCTCTCCCGTTGAAAGCTTTAACACGGTTTGAACGAGAGCGATTACAACCAAAACAATATCAGTAAGACTATAAATCAAACAAAAAAGGATCAAATATAAAACTTTTATCACGCGCTACACCTCGTGCTTTGCTAAAGTAAATTCAACATCAGTATTCTGCTCACCAGACATCAATTTTTCGATGATAACTGACAAAGGTACCTGTTTGTAAATCATCATATATAAGCCCTGTACTAATGGCATATATATATCGTTATCGTCCGCATAGCGCTTAACCTGAGCCAGAGTATTCACCCCTTCCGCAACTTCACCCAACTCCTCTACGGCCTGCTCCAAGGTTTTCCCTTTACCAAAGGCATAACCCACCCGGTAATTCCTACTTAGCGGGGAACTACAGGTCGCAATCAAATCACCCACGCCCGACAAACCTAGGAAAGTGAGCGGATTAGCACCCTGCGTTTGCGCAAAGCGCCCCATTTCAGCCAGGCTTCGTGTAAGCAGCATGGCAATCGTATTCTCACCCAAACCCTTGGCTGCAGCGACACCCGCCATAATAGCGTAAATATTCTTCAACGCGCCGCCTAACTCAACACCATAAACATCAGCACTGGCATAGACTCTAAAATAGGAGCAGCCTAGTGCATCCTGAACACCCTTTCTTAAGTCTGAGGACTCGCTTGCAATCACCGTGGCCGTTAGCTCATGTTTGGCTATTTCCTTGGCTAGGTTTGGCCCGCCCATAACGCCCACCTGAAAACCGGGAAGCTCTGCCCGCAAAATATCACTCATCAGGTTTAGTGTGCCCGGCTCGATCCCTTTTGTAGTGCTCACCACCCATTGATCAGGCTTAAGATAGGATTTTGCATTTTCTACAACTGCCCGAAAAGATTTACTCGGCACGGCAAAAAATACGATATAGGCATTGTCAACGGCGTCACTTAAGCTCGTTGTTGGAATTAGGTTTTCATGCAAGGACAAATCAGGCAGATACTTGGTATTAACCCTGGTTTGAATAATGGACTCTACGGATTCTTCACTGCGCATCCATAAATATGTCTTAATCCCGGCTTCGGCAGCAATATTAGCAATCGCAGTTCCAAAACTTCCACCACCCAGAACAGCGATAGCCGATTTGCTATGTGACATGATTTAAGATCTCTTGTTTAGTTGATTAGACTTGTTTGCCAGCTCTTTTTGCTGCAAGACAATAATAGAAGGTCACAAGAGAAACCTGAAGCAGGAAAGCCAAAATACTTTGCTTCCTGACATAATATTAATAACTAAGCTTTATTCACCTTAGCCCGCAACAAAGGCCTGTTCCTCTACATCGCCTTCAAGTGTCGCCACTAAGTCTTTGAACTGTTCACGGTTGTGCTCGTTCAGGTTCATCAAAACCTTGTGAGCATTGAGAACATTGGTTCTTAATTCTTCTTCGGTAATATCTTGGGGTGCCAGCTCAGTCAGTCGTTGGCTCGAGTCTGCCGGTTCAGTTAGAATAAGATAGACACTTTCGAAGCCCATTGTCGTTATGACACGAGTAATGTCAGGGTTAGTCGATACAATGGAAGGCAAGAAGTGGCTTTTTTGCTTCGCCTGAATAGCCAAGCGAGCAAGCAAACCTAAAGTGGTACTGTCAATTAAAGTCGTCTCACTCAAATCAACAACGATTGATGCAAATTCAGGGTCAGACGTCATTGCTTCAATAGCAGAGTCAATCGTTGAGCAAAGATTCAATCGAACCTCTCCCACCAATTTCAACACATAAACGCCGCTGCATTCTGCTTGTAGTATTTTACATTTAGACATAGTCGCTCAACCTTTAATGCTTGTGATTGACATATTCAATATGGAACGTATGTTCTGCATATCGCTACCTTTTACTTCCGTCACTGACTGCACTCACCGAAAGAAAGGCAATATCATCAGGTATTTCTTTTAAGTCGTCCAAGCCTAAGGAAGAGAATAGCTCCGCTACACCCGCCCTGTTTTCTGCTACAACGTCCAGTAGTAGCTGTTCCTTATCATTCAAAGTCTCGCCGGGCATCACCTCGAGAATACCGTCAGAAAATACCGTGATTCGAAATTCCGGTGTAATTTTCCGATGGTAGACTTCGAATTCTGGCTCAGGAAATAAACCAACGGCCATTCCTTTACCTTCTAAATACTCTGCCCGCCCTTGCTCACAATATACTGGCATAGGGAAATGCCCTCCTACCGAATATCGTAATTCCTGGTTTTTCTCATCGAGAATACCTGCAAACATCGTTACATGCTTTCCCAAATCACTTGCCAACAGCTCAAGATTAACACGCTTCAAGAAATCATTCGGACACGAAATCTCATCACTAGAGCCGCGTTTAAAGTTACGCTTTAAACGCATCGTCAGGTTTTTCAGCAATACCGTCACAAATGCAGACGATGCACCATGACCAGAAACGTCGGCAAAATAAAATAAGCTACGATGATCGTCAAGATTAAAATAGTCTAAGAAATCGCCGCTTAAGTACAAAGATGGCATCACTCGATGCTCAAAGAAAATATCGTTCACTTTCTTTTCATTTTTTGGCAGCATTTTCTTTTGAATTTGCAAGCCGGCTTTTTGGTCAGCCCTCAATTCCTGGAGACCCGCGCTCAGTTTCTTATAGCCTTCTTCAAGCTCTTTCTGTAAATGCTTATTATGCTTACTTAAACGAACCTTCTCTAGGATTCTATCGATCACATGATCAACATTAATATAGTCATTGACAGGTTTTAGAATGTAGTCCGAAGCACCTGCTCTTAAACACGCGACCACATCACCAGAGTTTGGCGTTTCCGATACAACAACCAAAGGGATAAGGTAACTATCAGCCTGACCCAATGATAAGTGAGCAATATCGGCATTGGTTACATCAGCAAACACCAAATCTACTGAAGTACTTGCCAATAACTCGTTTGCGTTATCGATCGTTGATGCAGTTTTTACTTGATAGCCCTTGGCACACAGATAATCTGCCAAGCGTAACAAGTCCTCTTTATGAGGGTCTAGCACCAGAATATGTTCAGCTAGCTGATCCATGATCTATACCTGCCAAACATTATTTAATAAGGTCAATACAATACTCACTAATTAATCACAGCCTTTTTATAACGCTTGATATACAGCGGCTAAGCTTTAAGGCACCCGACATACTATGCCTGGCGCGGCATCAAGGTTAATTTAATAATTCGAGTATAGGACAAGCTGAATACACGTCTAACCAAAACCGAGAATAATTTCATTTTTTCACCGGGACTGGCTAAAGATCACAGACTTACCGTGCGATACGCCAAATTCCTAACGATTTCACTTAAACTGATTAAACCTGCACAAGCATGCTAAAGTAATTAAAGAATTAATATACTTCTGCATAAAAGCTAAGTATTAACATACTCTTTTTATCAAAATATACCTTGAGACTATTCTCATTCATTAGAGTATTCACACTAATTAACAATTGGGGCTACGCTGCTTGAATTTATTGATAGAAGATTTACTTGGGGCGCATAAGAAGCTAATCATGGACCCAGTACACGGTGGCATACCTCTTTTGAGCCACGAAGTGGCCATGGTGGACCACCCTTTATTTCAGCGACTACGCTTTATTTGTCAGAACGATATCCTTTCTCTCGTATTTCCTGGCGCGACTCACTCACGCTTTTTACATAGCGTAGGTGTCATGCATGTTGGCGGGCGCATGTTCCGCGCAATGATTGAAAACTGTCTGAAACGCTGCTCCCAAGAACAGCGTTCAGTGGTAAAAACCGACACACTAGAAGCTATCAGCTACTTTCACAGGCTTGTTCGTTGTGCCTGCCTTCTACATGATGTTGGACATAGCAGCTTCTCGCACCAATTCAATCGAACCCCCTCTATTAAATCCCTTCTTGCTCAAGGAGGACGTTTTGAACATCTTTGGGCAGGCATTGACACCAGCGCTATCTATAAAGATCCGCCAACAATACTCGAGCATGAGCACTTTTCAGTTCGTGCTGCCTGGCAAATACTGCAAGATATCGATAACAAAGCACCAAGCCTGGAACCTTTAGATATTCTGTCTCTGATGGAAACCACCTCAATTTCCCCAAGTGATTTATTTAATCGACACGCTCACGCCCTTTGGCCGCTGATTGCTCCCAGCGACCTGGCGAATAATCCGGACTCCTTACCTGATGAATTCGCCAGCAAATTACAGCATGTTTTATCAAGCCTGGTATCGGGTGAGCTGGATGCAGACCGCGCCGATTACATGCTTCGCGACGGTTTTCACTCCTCGGTCACAATTGGAGGCTTTAACCTGGACCACCTGCTAAGCAATATTCATTTTGGTTGGTGTCCACAAACTAACTGGTTCGGTCTGGCAATTGCGGAAAAAGGCCTAAGCTCTCTAGAAGACTTTGTTTATAGTCGTCACCAAATGTATCGACAAGTCTACGCGCACAAAACAGCTCAAGGCTTCGACTGGCTGCTCCGCGCTGCGATTGATGAAGTGATGCAAAACCCCGAAGTGTCGAGCTTCGTTAACGCCAGTCTGGACAATATTGATAGTTTCAAGTATCTAACAGACAGCTATTTCTGGGAAGCTTTTCGAAAGCACGCTTCGGTTAAGAAAAACTCTTACTCTTCCTGTATTCTGGATAGACATAAGATGCGCTATCTAGCGACACGAGACAACCTCAGCAAAGAAGAAGAGCTTCATTACCTAAATTTCTTATCAAAGGAATTTGGTCACCCTGAGCAGCAATTAGTCTCATCTAGCATTACTGCACGATTCACAAAAATCAAAGATGGTTTTGAAGACATCAAAGTATTAGTATCAGATCATCAAAGACAAGCACCGACCTTAAAATTAATCTCGGATACCAGTCGTTTTTTTGATAAATTTACCGACGAAAGGATTACACACTTTTATCTTAATCCCGTCGACAAGGAAACGTATTAAGTTTACACGATAAGGACCCGGACGTTTAATGAAAACAAGAGATCGAATACTCCATAAAAGCCTGGAGCTTTTCAATGAGCTGGGTGAACCGAATGTCACCACGCTATTGATTTCTGACGAGCTTGATATAAGCCCGGGGAACCTTTACTACCACTTCAAAAGTAAAACTGACATTCTGACGAATTTATTTGAGTGGTTTGAAAATGAAATGGGAGCTCTGTTGGAAGCGCCCAATACAACGCCAGATATCGAGGATCAATGGTTCTTTCTGCACTTGATATTCGAGCACATTGAAAAGTACCAATTTCTTTATAAAGATATCGTCCATGTGCTCGGTCGCCATGACAATATCAAGCTACGCTTCAATAAAATCATTCAAAAGAAAAGGAAAGCTACGCTCAATATTTTGAAGGGACTAGAAGAGCAAGGCAGTATCGAAGCAAATAATGATGAGCTCGAAGCCTTGTGTGAGAATATCGTACTAACGGCAACGTTCTGGATCAATTACTGCATTGTCTCGAGCAACAAGAGTTTGTCTGAAGACATGCTCGCTCGAGGCGTTTATCAGGTTATCTCGCTGGTGGCACCGTTTTTAGATAAAGAACAGCGCCAACTACTCAACGAATTGAAAAAGGCCTACTTGTAGGCCGTTCTTCTAATCATTGATCAAACGATTATTTCTCAGCCAGTTTGGCCTCAAGCTCAGACACACGTTGTTCCAGTTCCGCAACACGATGATTAGTTGGAATCCCTAAGCGCACCAAAGCCGATGATACTCGCTGATCGAAAACACTCTCAAGCTTACCGAAGGTACCGCTGGCTTTCTCTCTAACATCCTCAACACGATCCTCTACCGCCTTGAACTGTTTTTCTACTACGCCACGGGTCAGGCTTTCTATTTCCTCACCTTCCTTTACAAGCTTGTCGAAAATCTTTCCGGTATCTTCTTCAGCTTTATTGTAGGCCCCTAAACCTGCCAACCAGATCTGACGTGCAGACTCTTTGATTTTCTCGGATAGCTGCGAGCTCTGGTCACCATCCTTTATTTGTTTGATCTCATCGCTCTGGTCGATATCTTTTGACATATTTCACCCTCTCGTTCGAGACTACTCAATACGGGTAATCGTGTCGCTATACACCCGGTATTGATTCAGTAACTAGCGTTTAACCAGCCCTGCATTAATAAGATTTTACAATTTAGCCTTTGTTGAATGCAGCTTTATTGTCTATACCCAATAGTATCGATAATAAAAGGTTTATGAAATGGGTTTGATAAGTAAATCGGCACTAATTGATTTAATCGTAGGCTGGTTGACACACGAGCGTCCTCCCAGCAGCATTCCTATGAGTGACTTTGAGCGCACACGCTACGAAATCAAACCTGGCGACGTAATCCTCATCGAAGGTCGTAGCCGAGTGAGTGATGTCATCAAAACCATTACTCAAAGCTGCTGGTCACATGCCGCTCTGTATATTGGCCGGCTTCATGAAATTGAAGACCCTACCACAAGACAAAAGGTTAAAGAATATTTTGACGGGCAACCCGACGTTCAGCTCATTGTCGAAAGTGAACTTGGTATGGGTACGCTAGTCAGGCCGCTATCAACTTACGATAGAGAGCATATGCGCATTTGCCGACCTAGGGATTTAACCTATGGCGATGCTCAAAAAGTAATAAATTACGCAGTCGGCCGACTTGGTACCGACTACGATATTCGCCAAATCTTCGATTTACTACGCTTTCTGTTTCCCTGGCTAGTGATGCCACGAAAATGGCGCTCGAGCCTATTCACCTCACATGTAGGCACCACAACGAAGACAGTCTGCTCAACAATGATCGCAGAGGCTTTTGCTTCAATTCAGTATCCGATTCTTCCCTTGGTCAAGCGCAGCGAGCAACATGAAGTAAAAATCTATCGACGCAACCCCAAACTGTGCACCCCCAGTGATTTCGATTACTCCCCCTATTTCGACATCATCAAATACCCTTTTATGAATTTTGCCCAATCACAACCTCATTACCGCCTATTGCCCTGGGATACGGACAATATTCACTCAGAACATAAACCACACCGCTAAGTGCTGGAGTTCCAGCACAGGCTAATCTCTCGTCGGCTAAAAACCATATCAAAGGTTAGCACGCCAACTTAGAAGAAAATATCATTAAAAAATGCTTGTTTTTTGAGCGATCTGACTAATACTTTGAGTGTCTGATAAGCGAAGTGCAATTATCAGCAATGAAAGACTTTCATGGATACTACTCGCACTATTTACCGGATTCGTATCCCAGCGAATCCGGTTTTTTTGCTTGACCTGAATTAAGAACATACTTCTCTTAGGTAATCTCAAATCCAAGCGATTTAATCAATAACTCTGCTCATGACTCTGCTACACTAAAACTAACAGACTGAATCTTTGTTCATTTATCAATTCTATCAAGTACTATCAGGTTCAGATTTTCAAAACACTCCAATATAAGTACGTTCAGGCACACTACCGGCTCAATGAATATTTCATTCTTAACTATTTCAAATAGTATTGGACTCCTGGCCTTCCTGCTACTCGCAGTATTTATCGCTAGCAAGTATTTACGCAGATCCGTTGATCGTTCCTTACTACTTGCTGCGCTAGCAAGCAGTTTATGGATGGGCGCATTGGTCGCACAAGGCTTAGGCTTTGATGTGCCATTCTATCTACGATACACCTTTGAACTCATTCGCAATGCAGCCTGGTTTGACGTTCTCTACGCGCTCTTGGGGATTAGCTTCATTCCTAACCAACAACAAGGCAGAGACCGCTTTTATCTCAGTTCGGCCATTCTCGCTCTGCTCGCTGCTATGGTCTTTATTACCTTGGCCCAAGGTATCTCAGGCTCACAATGGGTGTCCAGCTATTCGATTCTGTTGTTTCAGGTATCACTTTCTATCGTCGCACTTTTACTTTTAGAACAAGTATGGCGTAGCGCGAATATGTATAGCCGTTCCGGAATCAAATACCTAACCATCGCGATTGGCACCCTGTTCTGCTACGACTTCTTTATGTATTCAGATGCACTCTTGTTTCGCGAGTTATCCGCCCCACTATGGGAAACGCGCGGCGCAATTAATGCCCTGGCCGCTCCTTTTATCGCGTTGACTTTAATGAACAACCAAAAACAAGTCATCGGAATGCACGTCTCACGTCAAATGGCTTTCCATTCGACAACACTGGTGGTCGCCGGAATCTACCTTATCTTAATTTCTGCCGGTGGCTACTATATCAGTGTATTTGGTGGCACGTGGG
>NZ_LWFZ01000275.1:0-643 GCF_001635225.1 Oleiphilus sp. HI0086 | reverse complement strand
AGTAAAAAAGATGACACGGGCTGTTTTACTTTTAGTTAGCTTTGTCTTAACAGCTTGTGGTGTGGGTAATGAGCAAACTTATATTCAAGCCGTTGAAGTCAACACTAAGAATTTGACCTCTATTTCTATTGTTTCCTCGAATGATCGCGTGCGTGAAGGGGAGACCGAGACATTCACAGCCTTGGGAAATGTTGATGGCGGTGCCAGCCAGATTGATATTACAAGTTCGGTAAGCTGGTCGAGTTCAGACTCTTCGATTATATCGGTGAATAGTAATGGTGTGGCGACAGGTAAATCTAACGGTACGGCGGATGTAATAGCACGGCTTGCCGACCTTTCGGCGACTAAGGCATTGCGCTCTTCCGATGCACCCTTGGTCTCGATAGCCGTCAGTAATCAACCTGCGAGCCTTCCAGTATGTCAAACATCCTCGCAACAACTGCTTGCAAGGGGAACATATAGTGACGGTGATGAGGCAGACATTTCGGATAAAGTAAGCTGGAGTGTCAGTGATAGCTCGGTTATTTATGTTGGTGATGTAGCGCTGTCTGATGGCTCGAGAGAAGATAAAGGAGTCCTCTCTGGTTTGTCTATTGATGATGCGCAAATCATAGCAAGCCAGGATGATATTGATAGTGAAGGG
>NZ_LWFZ01000274.1:0-859 GCF_001635225.1 Oleiphilus sp. HI0086 | reverse complement strand
AAGTCTAGCCTGACTCAAACTACTAGCTATTCGCCTAGCCAAGATATATTGGATGAAATCCTTGAATGTCGAATTCAAATTCAAGAATTCGTTGATAAAATACACCAACAGGAAGTTCTTGGTTACACCGGAAAACCCATTGATACTCTCGTTAGTATCGGCATTGGGGGCTCTTATCTAGGCCCCAAAACAGTTACCGAAGCACTATCACCCATCGCCAAAGAAGGCCTGAGTTGTCACTATATTGCTAACGTAGACAGTAGCGATAGCCACCAAGTGCTCTCTCAGATCGTACCTGAATCCACCATTTTCCTGATTCAGTCTAAGTCCTTCGGTACACAGGAAACACTTACAAATGCTCAAACTGTAAAGAACTTTCTACTAGAGCACGGAATGCTTCAAGAAGACCTTGGCATGCATCTCTATGCTGTGAGCAGTAATATCGAAGCTGCGATAGCCTTTGGAGTTAAGGAAGAAAATATCTTCCCTATGTGGGACTGGGTAGGAGGGCGCTATTCACTCTGGTCTGCAATTGGTCTTCCAATCGCATTTATGATTGGCAATGAGCACTTCGAAGCCTTGCTACAAGGCGCACACGAAATGGATGAGCATTTTATCTCAGCTCCCTTTGAGCAGAATATGCCAAGCCTGATGGCAATGCTAGGCATTTGGTACCACAGTTTCTTTGGCGCCGACTCACATGCCGTAATGCCTTATGATCAGTATCTGAGCTTTCTTCCTGATCACCTCCAGCAATTAGATATGGAGAGTAACGGCAAACACGTATCTACAAAAGGTAAAGCTCTTACTTACCATACAGGCCCTATAATATGGGGGGGTACTGGAACTAACGGCCAAC
>NZ_LWFZ01000273.1:0-613 GCF_001635225.1 Oleiphilus sp. HI0086 | reverse complement strand
TGACACTCCTTCCTATCTGCAAGATGCTAAAGACCTTCTCGGCAAAGATGGCTTCGCGAGCGGCGATGTGTGGTACCACGGTACTTCGTCTGCGCTGGTTACCTCTATTAATGGTGCGGGGCTTAAGCGTTCGGGTGATAAGGTTATGAATCAGGCTGCTAAGAAGACTATGGCAACGATTGGTAATAACTACACCGAGACACATGATCCGGTATTCCTAACACAGAGTAAGGAGCTTGCGTTTTATTGGGCTCAGCAGGCGGTTAGAAGTCGTAGTGTGCGAGTCGAGGGTGATGAGTCGCCAGTTGTTTACGAAGTTAAGCTGCCAGGTGATCTGCTTTCTAAAGTTAGGCCGGATGTTGGCGCTGCAAGTCTTTTGATGGTAAAGGAGGGAGAGCATTATATGGCGTTTTTGGCTGCACTTTATCAAGATAATGAGGCGGGCGCGTTAGATATAAACCTAATGAAAGCTGATCGTAATGAATATCTAAATAAGCTGGGTATGGCTTATATTGATCAAGATATATCACCTGGGTACGTAAAGCTTTTGTCTGAAGGGTAATACCTATAAAAACTTAAATTAATCGTGAAAACATAGTACAAATTCTCTCAG
>NZ_LWFZ01000272.1:0-499 GCF_001635225.1 Oleiphilus sp. HI0086 | reverse complement strand
CGAATTAACCCGGAAGGTCTTTATTCCAAACCCCTTTGGAGACGGCCAACTCTATCGCACCGGTGATAAAGTACGCTACACCCACGACGGCACCCTTACGTATATGGGACGACTGGATCAGCAAGTCAAAGTACGCGGCTACCGNATAGAACTGGGTGAAATTGAGACGCTTATGCGCCAACACGACGCCATTGACGACTGCGCCTTAAGCGTACGAGAAGTCCGTGCCGGCGATACGCGGCTCATCGCTTATGTTGTATGGAAGAATAGCCCGATTAGTCTCAGTGAACTTCGTGAGCACCTGCGACAGCAATTGCCCCCTTACATGGTGCCGCAGCACCTTGAAGCACTCGGGGAGTTACCACGCACCCTTAACAACAAGCTTGATCGAAAGGCTTTAGAAAGCCTCCCTTTATCAGAATCAAGCTCGTTAGGCAAAGAAGAAGTACGGGCCGCTACTACAGCGACTGAACTTAAGTTACTGAGCATCTGGCAAGAA
>NZ_LWFZ01000271.1:0-253 GCF_001635225.1 Oleiphilus sp. HI0086 | reverse complement strand
CATTTTGGCCCTTATGGTGGTCGATTTGTTTCAGAGACTTTGATGTCATCGCTTGAAGACCTTGAGAAGAAATACCTTTCTCTCAAAGATGACCCTGAGTTCTGTAAAGAGTTTGATAAGGATATGGCTGACTATGTGGGTCGGCCTTCACCGCTTTATTTTGCCGAACGTCTGACTAGAGAAGTGGGCGGTGCAAAGATCTACCTTAAGCGAGAGGACCTTAATCATACCGGCGCGCACAAAGTAAATAATA
>NZ_LWFZ01000270.1:0-746 GCF_001635225.1 Oleiphilus sp. HI0086 | reverse complement strand
TGTTCAGTGCGAGCAAGATATTCTAGAGGCCGATAAACATTACTCTAGTGCCTTAGGCTTATTGCTAGATACTTATAAAAAAGGTGTTCCTGGTGGAACAGGAGAGGCCTTTGAATGGTCAATTATTCCAAAAAATACCACTAAACCACTTATTCTTGCCGGGGGCTTAAACGCCTCGAATGTGCGCGCTGCTGTTAAACAGGTGCGCCCCTATTCGGTAGATGTAAGTGGCGGTGTAGAATTACGTAAGGGTGTGAAAGACCACTCTAAAGTTTCAAGTTTTGTAGATGAGGTGTCGAGTGCCAGCGAATACACGAATTACTGAAGAATTGTTAGCTCAACTTCCTGATAATAAAGGGCATTTTGGCCCTTATGGTGGTCGATTTGTTTCAGAGACTTTGATGTCATCGCTTGAAGACCTTGAGAAGAAATACCTTTCTCTCAAAGATGACCCTGAGTTCTGTAAAGAGTTTGATAAGGATATGGCTGACTATGTGGGTCGGCCTTCACCGCTTTATTTTGCCGAACGTCTGACTAGAGAAGTGGGCGGTGCAAAGATCTACCTTAAGCGAGAGGACCTTAATCATACCGGCGCGCACAAAGTAAATAATACCATCGGTCAGGCACTATTAGCTAAGTACTTAGGTAAGCCAAGAGTGATTGCTGAGACAGGTGCAGGTCAGCACGGTGTTGCTTCTGCGACCGTTGCAGCTCGTTTGGGCCTCGAATGTAAGGTCTTTATGGGC
>NZ_LWFZ01000269.1:0-541 GCF_001635225.1 Oleiphilus sp. HI0086 | reverse complement strand
CCTGAGCACTAAACAGTACACTAAAGGTTAGGAGCAAGCCTAATGCGTATATTTTTTTCATCATTGCCTCCTGATGGCTATTTCGTTGTTTCGGGCCATCACTCTAAATTCTGTTGTATGCCTTAAGGCATGTATAAGTTTAATGGTACTCAAAACCTTGCCTGATAACCGTTTGTGCACTAGTGGCCTCGACCGCACCTTCTACTAAAGCTTCGAATAGCTCCGGTTTAAGCTCTGTTGAGCTCTCGTCTACGTTTAAGGAGCCCCCTTTAGCGAGCGCTACAACACCCATATATCCGATGCTATAGCTGGATGCAGCTTTTGAGCCAGAAACTGCATAGTTAATACTCGAAGTGTGTTCACCAATAGTGCCGATTCCTATCGCCTCATCTAATTCTGTAGTGTCTTTGTCTATGATGACTTTATTGATCAGTCCACTTACGGCATTTTCTGCTGCTTGAAAAGTCGCGTTGTTGTTTTGTGCATTTGATGCCATTTTTTCCTGCATTATGGAAGAGCTCATTGACGCAACGCCTATAAG
>NZ_LWFZ01000268.1:0-381 GCF_001635225.1 Oleiphilus sp. HI0086 | reverse complement strand
GAAATACCCAGTCTCACCCTTAAAACAGATTNAACAGNTTTAAATATGAGGTGTTAAGCGAAGGCCTAGATGGAATAGGCCTTCGCGATGAAATCTAGGTTATGCCTTGAGGCTTTGTAAGAACGCGGAAACCATGGAAAGAAAACCCCGCAATTGTCGCAATGCATGACCCTAAACGACGGCACTTCAATTTACTTAAGGTAAGTGCTAAGAGGCTAATCCGAAATACTCTGTCAACGAAGGAATGGGTTCAACATTCGACCAAAAAAGCCCGTCATTTTCAAAGGAGCATCCATCACAGCAAAGCATATACAGTCTTCTTCCATATGCGCTCTTGGCTGGTGAATAGTCTGGGTGTCGGCCAAAATGAAATCATCTTTA
>NZ_LWFZ01000267.1:0-522 GCF_001635225.1 Oleiphilus sp. HI0086 | reverse complement strand
TTCGTCAAGACCCTGATGTGGTAATGATTGGTGAGATCCGTGATATCGAAACAGCTGAAATTGCGGTTCAAGCCAGTTTGACCGGGCACATGGTGCTATCAACCTTGCATACTAATAGTGCCGTTGGCTCTATCACCCGATTGATGGATATGGGGGTTGAGCCTTTCCTGATTAGCTCGAGCCTTGTTGGTATTATGGCACAGCGCTTGGTTCGTGTTCTGTGTACCTCCTGTCGTCAACCCTACGAACCTGATGATAGCGAATGCGAATTTCTGCATATAGAGCACGGGCCTGGCCAATCGAAACCTCCTATCTACAAAGCAAAAGGTTGCCCAGAGTGTAATCATCTTGGTTATAAGGGCCGTATTGGTATCTACGAACTTGTCCAAATAGATGAACAGATGCGTGAACTTATTCATAGCAAAGCCGGTGAGCTAGAGCTTGAAACTTATGCACGTAAGTGTGGTCCAAGCATACATGATGATGGTATTCAGAAGGTGTTGGCTGGCGTTACCACGATTG
>NZ_LWFZ01000266.1:0-804 GCF_001635225.1 Oleiphilus sp. HI0086 | reverse complement strand
AGGGCATCAAGATACCTATAGCCTCTTCAGAGTTAGAAGGTAGAGAATTCTTATTCCCTACAAACCCTGAAGATGGTTACATCGACGGTTCGGTATATTTCTTTGCTGCTCATAGTCCCGTGGATGTTACAAAAATCACCTTTGGTAAAGCCGAATCAGGGAAGCTTTTGGCAACGATCGAATCTGAATGGATTTTAGAATTTGAACGTACTGGCTATAAGAATTTTAGTCATACTTTTGAGGTGGCAGTTGAGTTATAACAAGTACATGTTGCCTCAGCCACTGCGTGGCTTGGACGGTTTTTCCGCTCGTGCCTCGCTACAAAACCGCCGCAAATGTAAGCGTTATATTTCAGGGAGAATTCAGTGCACGATTTTGTAGGCCGATGGAAAATTAAGTCAATGACAACTTGGCCTCAAGACTACGTTGACCTCGATGAACCCGGTTATTTTGAGTTTACTGAAGATGGATTAGGCCAGTTCGTTTTTGGTGCTGTAAAAGGGTGGCTCGATGTTAGGGTATCTCACCGAACACCTTATCTTGAGTTTAGCTGGCAAGGCACTTGCGAGGGTGATGACCTTTGTGGTCGGGGTAAAATTGAATTTCCTACTCCTTTACAAGGTGACGGTGAAATTTATATTCATTGTGGTGACGAGTCAGGGTTCATCATTGAAAGAAAAATATAACCAGGCCAGCCAACATCGCCCACAAAGGGCCGTGGGCTGGACTCGCTTCGCTCGCCGTTGCTGGCGGCGTTATGTGTATTAATGAATGGAATTCTTGCAATGAGCAAAGTAAAAATAT
>NZ_LWFZ01000265.1:0-10250 GCF_001635225.1 Oleiphilus sp. HI0086 | reverse complement strand
CCCCAGACATAGTGAACCGTATTAGTGAAGATAGTATGAGCAATAAAGAAGTAAACGCTGAAGTAAGCCCGCAAACTGCTCGTGTATGATCGAGAATACCGCCTAGCTGCCCCCGAGCCTCATCGATCGAAATGACTTTCACTTCGCTAACAGGGTAGTCACTTGGCTTACCAAACAATAAAATGCTGCTGAAGTCGATATTCGCATCATTTTTGAATGCCTCATTTACGACCATTTCAATCTCATCAAGGCTCTTCACCTCTAACAAGTTTAATAACAGGCGTTTGGTCTTCTCAAAATGAGCATCATTCTCATGCGCAATGGAGATCAGTTCATTAAGCTTGTTTTTCAGCTCATCACGGTGCTCTCTAAATACTTGCACCTGACGCTCCCCTAAAGATATCGCAGCGCCGCTCGCATGAGGTATTTTTAGCTCATTCAACAAGTAATCATGTTGAACAAAGAATTCAGGGTGAGTCTTCAAATACTCAATAACGTCAGTTTCTTGAATACTCGCAGCTTGCGGGCTTACTTCAGCGTTTACTTCTTTATTGCTCATACTATCTTCACTAATACGGTTCACTATGTCTGGGGGAGTCCATTCAAAACTTATATTTATTTATCTGAAATCTATCAGTATTACGATGTGGGCTAAGAGATCACGAATCTAGTTCAAGCCTCACTAAACGCCTATCGCTAACTAAGTGTAGCGCTAAATTCGAATTTTTCCTTCGAAAACAGTCATAGCGGGGCCTTCCATCATTAACGGTGAGCCGACGCCCTGCCACTCAATTTTTAGATTACCGCCAGGCAAGCGAACCTCAACTGGCGATTCCAGCACACCTCGGCTTATTCCAGCGGCAACAGCCGCACACGCACCGGTACCACAGGCCAAGGTTTCACCCACACCTCGCTCGTAAACGCGTAGTTGGATAAAGCGCTTATGTACTATTTCCATAAAACCAACATTCACACGCTCTGGAAAGCGTTCATGCGCTTCAATCAATGGTCCTAAATGCGCAACCTGCTGATCACTCAATTCAGGCACCTGCAAAACAGCATGAGGGTTGCCCATAGACACCGCAGAAATCTGCAAGGGTTCACCATCGACATCGATGCTGTAACTATCTGCTGGAGCATCCGCTGTAAATGGAATACTTTCTGGGTCGAATACTGGTTCGCCCATGTCTACAAGGACGCGACCATCATCATTGACCTTTAACTCAATATCGCCTTTTTTTGTTTCGACCCGAATACTATCTTTGTTGCTTAGCTTCTTCTCGCGCACGAAGACTGCGAAACACCTGGCACCGTTACCACACTGCTCAACTTCTGAACCATCGGCATTAAAAATTCGATAGCGAAAATCAACATCAGGCTTGCCAGGTGGTTCGACCAACAAAAGCTGGTCAAAGCCCACACCTAAATTACGATCAGCCATTCGGCGAATTTGTTCAGGACGAAGGTGAACATGATGGCTGATCATATCAACCACCATAAAGTCATTACCCAAACCATGCATTTTGGTAAAGTTCACCACCATATTGTTTTCTCCCGATACCTAAAATACTCTAAATGCCCACTAAGGCATCAAATTCTCAAGCGCTAGTTGATCATCAATTGTTTCACGCTTACGCGCTAATACGACTTGCTCACCATCTACAACCAGCTCTGCCACACGACCTCTGGAGTTGTAGTTCGAGCTCATTGCAAAGCCATAAGCACCTGATGACATTACCGCGAGCAAGTCGCCCGCCTTAATAGCCAAATCACGATCTTTACCCAAGAAGTCGCCCGTCTCACAAATCGGCCCTACCAAATCATAGTGATGACGCTCACAATCAGAACCCGGCTCTTTTTCTACCCGAATAATATTCTGCCATGCGCTGTATAAAGACGGGCGTAGCAGGTCATTCATCGCCGCATCGATAATCGCAAAGTGCTTATCTTCGTTGTGCTTCAGAAATTCGACCCGTGTTAATAAAACACCTGCATTCGCAGCAATGGAACGTCCTGGCTCCAAAATAACCTTTAGACCTCGATCCCCGATTTTTTCTAACAAAGCGCTGATATAGTCAGCCACTTCAGGTGGCTGCTCGTCATCATAAGTAACGCCTAAACCACCACCCAGGTCAAGGTGCTCGATCACGACCCCTTGTTCTGCAAGCTGATCAACCAAAAGCAAAACTCGCTCTAATGCATCAAGAAATGGTTCCGTTTCAGTTAGCTGGGAGCCGATATGGCAATCAACGCCTATCACCTTTACGCCAGCCAGCTTGGAAGCAGCCTGGTAAATCGCTGGGGCCTGCTCAATGGCAACACCAAACTTATTATCTTTTAAGCCGGTCGAAATATAGGGATGAGTGCCCGCATCAACATCAGGGTTCACGCGTAATGAAATCGGTGCGACTTTGCCCATCTCCAAAGCAACATCATTTAAACGATAGAGCTCTGCCTCGGACTCAATATTGAAGCAATGAACACCCACCTCAAGCGCGCGTTGCATCTCATGTGCTTGTTTGCCGACACCTGAAAAGACCACCTGATCTGCACTACCACCAGCACGCAGCACTCTTTCTAGTTCTCCGACCGAGACAATATCAAAACCGGCACCCTGCTTGGCAAGAATATTCAGTACAGCCAGATTAGAGTTTGCCTTGACTGCATAGCAAACTAAGTTCGCATGCCCTGCAAAGGCTTTTTTATAAGCCTGATAATGCGCCTCAAATGCTGCACGTGAATAAACATAACACGGGGTGCCATACTGTTCAGCGATCTGGCTTAGTGACGAATTTTCTGCATACAACTCGCCATTCTGGTACGAAAAATAACTCATGATTTATAACACTTTTTAATCGCCTGAACCGCTTCAGGCTTGGATAGAATTTGCCAATCACCCAGGATTGCTAAGCTTAGTTCTCAAACTGCTCTTCTGGGGCTCTCGTATCTCGTTTCTTTTTTTCTGCCTTATCGGAAGCAGGACTTTCCACCACTTCCGACTGATTGTGCACAGGCAAATAGAGATCACCCTTTTGGCCACAGCCTTGCACCAGTACCACACATGACATGATAAAAAGAGGCGTAAGTTTTAATCTCATACGTTTACTCACACCTCGAAATAAAGGCCGAAAAAGAATAATTTCCGAAAGGCTCATGGGAAGATACGCGTCAGCTGCCAAAAGGCAGGAATTATAACGAGTTGAAGGGCAATTGACTATTTTTAAGTACAAACCCTAACGAGAAGACTGTTTTTGTATGGCTCGATGCAGAGCCTTGTCAGCCTTTGCAAACCAGCGCAATACTTCCAGGGTTTTCGCCGAATCACTGGATGCTACGCTAAATTGAGATGAGTGATTGCTAAGCAAGACCTCCGACACCATAAGCGGCAGTCGGTCAGATACCTGCTGCTTATTAGCATAATGGATAAGCGCTTCATATTGCTGCTCTCCATGCGCGGCATTACTAAACTCCATACCCTGAAAGCTCAAGTCGCAGTTCGACTGGTAGCCTTCACTGCTAACATGAACCTGTACCTCACTCACTGCACAGTGTGGAATATCTTTCAGCGCCCGTATACGATAACCACCGTCTTTCGCCTTGGTGATTTTATTAAAGCTCACCGTAGGCATTTCACCTCCCAGGCTCATATCTGAGAGCTGCCTTGTTTCCAACATCCGAACCAGGCACTCATTCAATGCAGAAAGTAGTAGCATCTCGTCACGCCCCGTTAAAACCAGGCGCAACAGGCTACCCTGCTCGTCCAATATAATTAACTGATAGGTATCGTGATGCAAAAAGAAAAAAACCTGAATATTACCAGGCATATTGTAGGGTAAAACTGCTGCAACCAGGGTCTCTCCTGGCTGAGCGTATTCATCAAAAATAATTGGGCTATAGTGACGCTGCCCCTGCTTTAAGGCTTTGTAGAGCTCCACCTCATTTGCATAGGAAAAATACCTGAACTGCTCATCAACATACTGAACCACATAGTGACGCCCGCCCATATCGAGAACATAGCGAACAGAGCGGACACGTCCATCTGGAAAAAAAGCTTTCTTGATCGAGGTAAAGACACCTTCAACACGCGAAGCAATAATACTCGCTCGCTGAGGGCAGAAACAAAATACACGTAATTCACACTCGAAGTCACTTTGCTGTGCCAAACAAATCTGCAAATAAGACTGCAGGGTTTGCATCAGGGTATCACCCACTTCAAAACGGTGCGCACTGACTTCATTCCAGCTATTAATACTGATTTGATCTATCGTGCGTACCAGGTTAAAGCGATCGGTACTGTAGTCGAGTGCATCTGTACGATCACTTAAACGCTGCATCCCCCGTTCCGCTAATTCTTCCATGGGGTCTAAACCAACGCTCACAAACAAGACCACCTGTGTAACCTGCGCAGCCTTAACAAAGCTTGCCTGATTCACTGGTGGAAGAGGTACGCTAATACTTTGCTGCAAAGCACGAATCATCTGCTGAACTTCTTGTAGCCTGTAGCCCGTATCACCCGGTACCAGACTTAAGCGAGTGGAGCTATTTACAATGCCGTTAAAATATAGCCATGCAAGTAACTCCACCATCGAAGTAAATTTCTTCAAGGGCACTTCAAACGAAGCATCTGAATCAGTACTTAGATTCCTGTATAACAGCCAGCCGCTTTGCTCACTTGGCATCAACTGAGAGCTGGTATGGTGAATAGCCAGGTTCTCTTCCCATAAGTCCCCGACAATACCCGGATTAACCCGCTCAACCTTACCTGCTTTCTTCTGAAAATTTGCGTATAGCTTTCTGCCCAGGAGGTTAAGGTCTTCAGCGGTAATACTGGAGCGAATACCATGAGTGCGAGCATACTGTGACAAAAACCGATAACAGTAACTCAACTCTGCCACTAAGACTTGGCGCTCGACCAGAACCTCATCAACTTTCCATTTGGCGCGAGAGTCCAGGTACCTGAACTTACTCTCTGACCAACCCCAGGTTCGGACAATTTTTTCCAATAGTTTTCTCTGCCATGAAGGCCCCCTTCCCGATGGGGATCGAGAGAGTTTTTTCGCAACTTTAATGTAAAAGCTCTTCTGAACAATATCGAGCCGTTTATGTTCTTTTCTTTTATTTAAATAAGCTTCGAGACGCTGATAGACAAGAAGATATGGATCCAGATCTTCAATACCTAATTCATCATCATAAACAGCGCGCTTATAAACCTGACTCAAAGTTTCAGCTTCCGGAAGCTCTTGGGCATAAACTTCCGCCAGCAAGATTTTCAGTACTGATTTATAGGGCGAGTCCAGGCCTTTATATAGCTGCCATAGCCCAGCACCTATCAACTCACTTTTAGGAATAAACGCAGCGCTACCAAAATCGAGAACCTCTTGCTGTTTAATAAAACGTTTACTCAACAGGAGATCAACTTTCTCCTCGTATTCTCCTTCTAAATTTGGTGGAATCAGCCACCAAATTGGGTAACGCCCCGCTAATAAAATCGCAGTACGATAAAACTCGTCCAGCAGCAAATAATGTTGTGCAGAACCACTACTTTCTTTATCCATGCGGTTATTCAAGTGCCCAGCCTTAAACTTTTCCGCATTCATCAAAAAAGTATGAAGCTCCAAGCCTAGACTGTTTGCCCAATCATCTATCTTCTTGGCTTTTTCTGCGAGCGAAGCCATAGCGTCTTCGCCCAGGCCAGGGTCAAAGCACAACCATAAGTCCACATCACTCGCTTCAGAGTGCGCTAAGGTTCCAGTACTGCCCATCATGTAGAGAGCATGTATCTGGCTAAGCTGGCGGGAGCCTGACTTAAACTTAAAGGTCTGGCTAAAGGACTTTGCAATACTTAAAGCTGCTTTATCGGGTTGATAAGCCGACACGCCGGCGGGTGCATCTTGCGCGACATAACCCGGCATCAGAGGGTGGTTAACGTGGTAAAGTAAAGGCAATACATAAAGGATATCTTGATGTCGGGAAGACAAGCCCTGTCGACAGCGCTCGAAGCGATCAGCATTGACCTGCAAAAAACGGTTCTTAATGGTCTTTAAGAGTTTCCGGTCGACACCATCTTTATAGTCTGGCGCTAATTTGGTTTTAAATGTGCTCATACCCAGTCTACTACCAGATCCAGAAAGGGCTTATCAGCCATAAAACTAAAATAACTCGATCTCTGATTCCATCAACGAATCTTCCACCACGACCGGCTCACTAACAAAACTAATCTCTTCGGAAAAGAACTCCACTCCGATGTGAAAAGCACAAGCTTCCCCATCTACCTCAATATAACTGGAGAAGCGGGTAGGGCCAGGTTCAATCAAGTCGTTCAACTCAACACCAAAAGACGTCGTCGGCAGCCCCAAGGTAATCTCTTGCTCATGCGACATTAACTTTGTCTTCAAACGCCCGATCAACTGATTGGCCATTTCAGAGATCCAATCTTCCAGGGACTCCTCATCAACGACAGTGATGTTTGGTACCGGATAGGTCATAGCAAGTACAGTCATAGGCAGCTCAAGCGCAAGCGCAAGCTTGATTTCCATATCTTCAGAACCTGCATCGATAAGCGCTACCGGCGCATCTAACCAATCAGCCTCGTTAGCCGGTGACATGTTCACATCACAACTAAGGCTTGCCAGAAGCTCTTTCAAAGAGTCTTCATAAAGAACATGAATATGTTGTGCTACTTCTAGTGATTTCATAACGTTAGCTGTCTGCGCACCTTTCCATTTAAAGCAGGCTATCCCTAGGGACCACTTTCTGAGTTTAATATATTAATATGCGTCGAATAAGCTTAGACCAAGAATAATCACTAAGCCAAAGCACGCTTACAAAAATATCTCAAAATTAAGCGAGTTTAGTACTATAGTTTTTTCATGTAATAATTGTTTATCATTTTCGCGCTAAACAATCGAGCTAGCCCAAAAGCATACTCACAAGAACAACAAGGCAAACAATCTTGAGCGATAACGTACTCTCTTCTATCTCTTACTTGCATCAGTTTATTCGGTATAGCGAAGAGCAAAACCTGGAACTCAATTACTCACACATTACTAACACACTAGAAAAGCATAAGGGGCAGGACTTTATCCCCTTTAACGATTTCAAGGACTTTGTTCATGACATTTATAGTAAGTCCAGTTGTCCATGGCTAGGCCTTCACTTTGCCCAAAAAATTCAGCTTTCCAGCCATGGCAGCTTAGGTTTTGCCGTTTCTCACGGTATTGACTTAGGCGAATGCCTTGAGCTGATTAGCCGCTATTATCAAACCCGCTTGCAAGCCATCGGAATTAACATTCAAGTTAATGGCGAAGATTGCCTTTTAGAAATTAAAGAAACTTGTACATGGGAGCCCATACGAGAATTACTCTACGAAGTTTTACTCGCGTCTTTACTCAACGTTATAGAGTTTGTAATTGGCAAGGGCGTCGAACAGTGCACCGTTTGCTTCCCCTATAAGGCACCCGCATGGCAAGACAAGTACGTAGAGCTACTGCCTTGCTCTGTTCACTTTGACGCTAAGACTGCCGGAGTCACTATCCCAAAGTCTTTACTTAAGATCACCAGCGTTACGGCAAACCCTCGCTCTGTTGAACTGGCGCGCGCACAATGCGACGAAGAGCTTTCTCGTCTGAACCAATTTGATAGCCTTGAACAAAAAGTTGTCTCGCTTGTTGAACAGGCTCACGATTACTCTTTATCGATAGAAGAAATCGCGAGAAACCTGAATATGTCCAAAAGCACACTCGCGAGAAAGCTAAAAACAGAAAATACTTCTTTTAGTAAGGTCATGGCTAACTTACGAAAAGCTCAGGCAAAAAACTTACTACTGAATACCCAATCAAGCATTGAAGCCATTGCACTGACTCTAGGCTATGATGATGCTTCCAACTTTAACCGTTCATTTAAGCGCTGGTTCGATAGCTCACCATCGCAATTCAGACAAGCTCACAAACAGTCCTTATAAGCCAAGATCTAGTCTTTATTGAATCAAAATGACTACTAGTTGAGCCCAAATAACCTGTTTGCGCTAGTCACGCTCTCGTAGAATGGTTTTCATCAAAAGTGCCCACGCACCTAGATTAAACCCTATAAGAAAAACAAGAGAGCGTATTATGAACACTACCGTTTACCCTCAGCAAACTGGCGCATGGATCCGTAGCAAACGCTACTGGTACTTACTCTCTATCCTTACGCCAATGATTCCTTTAGCCTCCGCTTATGCTGCCGTTGAAACCGGTTATGGCCTTTGGCTTTGGTTTACTGTGGTTTTTCTTTACGGCATGCTACCTCTAGCTGATCACGTATTTGGTGAAGACCGCGCTAATCCAGACGACGAACTCGTTTCACAGCTCAAAGACCAAAGCTATTATGTCAATATTATGTATATTGCGACCGCCTTGCACTGGGTTTCTCTCGTTGGTATCGCCTTTGTTGTATCTCAATATAACTGGTCCTGGATCAATATACTCGGCGCTGCACTCAGTGCGGGTATTCTCAACGGCTTAGGTTTGGTTGCAGGTCATGAAATGGGGCATAAAGTGAAAGATAGAAAGCAAGTTGCCGCTGCGAAAGTCATGCTGGCTACCAGTGGTTACGGCCACTTTTTTATCGAACACAATAAAGGACACCACAAGGATGTTGCAACACCAGAAGATCCAGCATCTTCACGCTTTGGAGAGAATATTTACAAGTTTGTAAAAAGAGAGATTCCTGGTGCGTTTCGACGAGCCTGGGGGCTCGAAGCAAACCGCTTGCACCGTTTAGGAAAATCAGAATGGTCTTGGGATAACGAGATTCTGCAACCAGCAGCGCTCACCATTTCAGCCTATACCCTGATGCTTGCCTTTTTTGGCCCGGTTATGATCCCCTTCCTATTAATCTCGGCCGCTTATGGTTGGTGGCAGCTGACATGCGCCAATTATGTAGAACACTATGGATTACTTCGTTTGAAAAAAGAAAACGGCCGCTATGAGCGCTGCCAACCTCATCACTCCTGGAATAGTAATCACAAAGCATCCAACCTGGTTTTATTACACCTTCAGCGACATTCAGACCATCATGCGCACCCTACACGCCCATATCAAGTTCTTCGTGATTACGACGACGTCCCCTCTCTACCTTCTGGCTACCCGCTTATGTTTTTGGTTGCCATGATCCCACCACTCTGGTTTTCAATCATGGACAAAAAAGTCATAGATTGGGCTGGTAATGATATGGACAAAGTCAATATAGACCCAGACTCCAAAGAACTGGTCTACAACAAATATCACCAGCCACCTGTGAGTGATAAAGTCAGCGAAACAGCCGAAGCAGCTTAAGAGACATAAGGAGGTTTAGACCATGAGTCAATTTCAATGCCCTGACTGCGGCTATATATATGATGAAGCTAAAGGTGCCGAGCACGAAGGCTACCCCGCTGGCACTAAGTGGGAAGAGGTTCCTGAAGACTTTCCCTGCCCTGAGTGCTTTGTCAGAGAAAAACCAGACTTCATCGCCCTATAAAGCAATCAACTTACCCGGACAGAGCAATGCCCGGGTATTTCTACAAAAGGCCAAGCTTGATCTATATCAGCTTGGCAGCATAAATAATTTTATTTTAGAGCGAACCCGGAGCTCACACTCGTTCCCATTAATTCACCCACGCGATGCCCAGAACAACTATCACGTTTATCAAGCTGGCACATACACTAAGCAAACGACTGCAGCACCACCACACAACTGTTTACTGGTTTTGACGATCCGTGAACTAGAATTTGTTTAGGCCCTTTTCCTTACCTTTATTTCGCTTTCAATGCGCTCTAATCTAGGCTTGCAAATATTTCGCACAGCAATCGCAAAGGACAATTCACTATGCACCTACTCAACCCAAAGAAGTTTGCTCAAGAATAACCTGACAAAGAAACGCGCGACATCATGCTAAAGACTATCGACTTCTTTGAAGGGCTAGGGCTCGCGAAAACCAAAGCCAATTATGAGAGTCGACGCTGGTACACTGAGTTTCTTGAATTCAACAAGAAGGAACAGATTTTTGCCAAACTACTCACCCCAAAAGGGCTCGGAAAAACTCGCTTCCACGACTATCACTTGGCGTATGATAAATGCGACTTGCCCAACGTCAATATTTTCAAAAAGCAGATAGCCATCTTCAAAAAAATGCTCATGCTGGCCCGCCCAAATAAGATGCAAATTAAGGACATCGACTTTTTACTCATTGTCGGTGAGTTATTTACCTTGGTCGCTTACGGCCAGTTGAT
>NZ_LWFZ01000264.1:0-437 GCF_001635225.1 Oleiphilus sp. HI0086 | reverse complement strand
GCTGCTAAAAGGTCATGGCCGGCAAGTACTTCAGGTATAGCTTTTTCTTGTATAGGGGATGGGGTTTTATACCCTAATTCTTCAATAGCTTTTAATAGTGGAAGCGAAAGACCTAAAGACTCGAAACTCATAAACTGCTCAACTGTAGGGGCTGTACAATAACAATACAGCCAAAATAAGGAGAGCGAGCTTATAGGATTCTAGTGGTTGGCGCTAGTATTGTTTTTGAGCGATAGCTGTTCACGATGTTTAAGAAATCAAGGCATAAACTCCTGATTGATCTTGTCGATCGAGCCATCCCGGTACATCTGTTTAAGATGTTTGCGAATGTTTTTAATCACTGCAGGCGAAATCGATAGGTTGCAGCCGATTGCTCTAAGATGTGTAAAAAAATCTAATGCAGATTTCTTAATTTCGATGTTCTCAGTGTGGGATAT
>NZ_LWFZ01000263.1:0-522 GCF_001635225.1 Oleiphilus sp. HI0086 | reverse complement strand
TATGGCAGAGGCTGATGCCAAGCCGCGTGGAAAAATAGAGGCTTTGCCTGAAGTACAAGTATATAGAGCATTTACATACAGTGCTGCGAATAGACGTTCACCTTTTTTGCCGCCTGAAGATGTTGTGGTAAGCGTGGTAGAGATACAAAAAGATCAAAGTAACGTTAAGCCGGATTTTGATCGAGTTCCTGAGGTTCTGGAGTCATACTCTCTAGGGCAGTTAAAAATGGTTGGTACGCTTCAGCGAAATGAACAAGATATTTTGTGGGCGCTGATTGCTGATGAGTTGCAGAGCGTACATATGGCCAAGGTTGGGCAGTATATGGGTAAAAACCATGGCCGAATTGTAGATGTAAGAGTTGGTCAGATTGATTTGATTGAAATTGTTCCCAACGGATATGGCGGCTGGCTTGAAAGGCCGCGAACCATCTCGCTGGACGATCAGTAATTAAGGGGGCTTGGGAATAATGAATGATATATCAAATAGAGCAAACATGTTTAAGTCAAAAGTAAGTAGAATAT
>NZ_LWFZ01000262.1:0-359 GCF_001635225.1 Oleiphilus sp. HI0086 | reverse complement strand
ATTGGTCCAGATAGACCGTTCCCGCAAATAATCAGTTTTTTATCGCTCAGAAGTGTCTGTGTAATTAGGTTGCAAGCTTGCTCCAGGTTTTCACTAAGTGCTTCAAGGTTTGCTGCGGCAGAATCAACAGCTTCACATAGGTAGTTTGATAGTGGTGATAGTTCGGACATTTCTAGTTAACCGTTTTAGGTGATTTAGGTAATAAACTGAGCTCAATAAGATGCATCGAATGCAGCTTTGTGCCAATGAATTTGCTCGGATAAGCTGTTCTCTTTCTGGCTGATAGATATAACATCAAATCGGCATGGCATATTCCATAGCTTTTTGTGAGAAAGGAATATGCTTGCAGTCTTAATAAT
>NZ_LWFZ01000261.1:0-308 GCF_001635225.1 Oleiphilus sp. HI0086 | reverse complement strand
GTAGAGTTGCAACACGATTATGAATGTTTCCTCTTCGTTGCAGACTGGCATGCACTCACAACGCATTATGAAGACCCTTTCATGATCGAACAGAGCGTGTGGGATATGGTGATCGATTGGCTTGCTGCGGGTATTAACCCAGGTTCAGCGACAATGTTTGTTCAGTCTATGGTGCCTGAACATGCAGAGTTGCACCTATTGTTGTCAATGATGACGCCTTTAGGTTGGCTGGAACGTGTACCAACTTACAAAGACCAGCAAGAGAAGTTGAAAGAAAAAGATTTGGCAACTTACGGTTTCTTAGGTTA
>NZ_LWFZ01000260.1:0-487 GCF_001635225.1 Oleiphilus sp. HI0086 | reverse complement strand
TAACGTGCGCTTTAGTTTTTGGTAACGTTCTGGTGTCATGTCTTATCGAGTGACTAAAATTAGAATATTAACAACGGCCATTGCCAGCAAGCACAACCATGTAAACAAAGTACCGTAAAAACGACCTTTAGTCGGACCATTCTTCTTCGATAAGCCATAAGCATGTGCAATACGAGACAATAGTAGCGTCAGTCCGAACACATGTATAAGCCAGGGTGTTAAGTGGTTTAACTCGAGCATTAGCAGTAAAGCAATCCCTACAGGTATATTCTCTACTGCATTAGCATGCGCTCGCACAGCGCTCTTCATTGCTTTTGAGCCAGTATCATCACCAATGGATATTCCCTCATCTCTACGAAAGGTTGTCACCCGATAAGCTAGAAACACGATAAGGATCACTAACAATGAAGCATATAATGGACTAATAAATAACATGGTCATTCTCCTGGCTTTTTATTCTGATAATAAGTAACGCGGGCAGAAGGAT
>NZ_LWFZ01000259.1:0-371 GCF_001635225.1 Oleiphilus sp. HI0086 | reverse complement strand
CAACTGTCTGCTTATCTTCTTCAGACAATTCGTCCATACCAAGAATCGCAATGATGTCTTTCAATTCAGCATAACGCTGAAGTACTGTCTGTACACCACGTGCAATTTCATAGTGCTCAGCACCAATCACCAAAGGATCTAGCTGACGAGAAGTAGAGTCTAGTGGATCGATCGCTGGGTAAATACCCTTAGAAGCGATGTCACGACTCAATACAACTGTTGCATCCAAGTGAGAGAAGGTTGTTGCTGGAGATGGGTCAGTCAAGTCATCCGCAGGTACATATACTGCCTGGATCGATGTGATCGAACCAGTCTTAGTAGATGTAATACGCTCCTGAAGAACACCCATTTCCTCAGCTAGTGTAGGCTGA
>NZ_LWFZ01000258.1:0-516 GCF_001635225.1 Oleiphilus sp. HI0086 | reverse complement strand
CCAAAAAAGCCGCCAATAAAATTTCCTCGGTGAGCCGGGCGTTATAGCAGGAATGGTGATTTATGAATATTATGGATGAGCAAGTATCACTATTGAATGAGTTGAGCGAACTCATGATGATAAGCAGTGAGCTAGGGTATGAATCTCTTTCGTGTGAGTTTAAATATCACACTTCAGAAGATGGTAGTAGTTCAATAGGATCCAAATTTAGTTATGTAATTGATGGTAAAAGGGTCTCAAAGGCACTTGTAAAACCTGAAAGAGAGCGGCTCTATACCGTTGTGCCTAAGCTTCACTCAGTTATGAAATCGCATACTGGCGGTGATTGGAAGTCATTTACACTAACTATAAATGAAACTGGTGAGGCTAAAACCAAATTTGAATACCAATAAAAGCTATAACAAGCAGCTCCACCGGACTCCGCAAAATGTGTCGCGCTTTTTGCTGGAGCAAAAAGTCACGCCAATTTTGCTCCTCCGGTGAGCTGGGCGTTATATTTATTGATGCGTAGTGCGC
>NZ_LWFZ01000257.1:0-273 GCF_001635225.1 Oleiphilus sp. HI0086 | reverse complement strand
GTCTGGTCTTTATTGGCTTGCTGGTTGAGTCAATAGGTCTTGTTGCTCATGCTCGTTACCTGAATACTGAACAGGGAGAGGGCGCAGCAGCGCACTACATTCAGTGGACGACGTTTGGCAATACTTACTTGGCGAGAAACGTCAGCTTAGTGCTTGGCTTGCTTATCTCTGCAGTCTTCTTTATCTGGGCGCCTACCGGTATTTCAGCTGCACTGATTGGTATCGCTGCGGGGCTTGGCATGATCATTATGTTGTTAGTTGGTCGTGCACTCT